>JAEZSA010000064.1 GCA_023422115.1 Bacillota bacterium
AGGCATGAGTATGTGCTTCAATCCCCGGATTAACACGAATTAATGTCTTTATTTGTTTTTGTTTGCGATTGGCCAAGTATTCTAGCTTAATTAATTCGGTAAGATTGTCAACAACTAAATATTCTACGCCATAATCCAAAGCCATAATTAATTCGCTCATTAATTTGTTGTTTCCGTGAGCTACTACCTTATCCATTGGAAATCCACTTTTCTTAATCAAATACATATCGCCTTCACTTACAGAATCGATACTAAAATTATTTTGAGCAAGAATTTTACATAAATAGGGAGCAATAAATGCTTTTGATGCATATACTACTTCACATTCAAATTGATCACTATGAAAATTATTTTTAAATCTATCTATTTTATCGTTTATTCCTATTTCATCATATACATACAAAGGAGTACCATACTTTTTTGCTAGCTCTACTAAACTATATTCTCCCATATATAAAACATTATCTTGTACACGCATTGACTTTGTTCTCATGTTATTATTCCTCGGTTATACTCTTTTCTAATTCATCAATCAATGAATTCATTTCGTCTTTTGTTTTTATACTGATTAATTTTTGTTTGAATTCTTTCGCATAGCTAAATCCTTTTACGTACCAAGCTGCTAAAGTTCTCATTTCTAGTACTGCGATTTTCTCAGCTTTTATTTGTAATAATTCTTTAAAATGTCGTTTAATCATGGCAATCTTTTCTTTTTTAGTAGGGGGTGCATCTGTAGTTTTCCCTGAGAAATAATCCACCAAATCACGCATTAACCATGGATTACCAAAGGTTCCGCGACCAACCATAATTCCATCAACATTTGTATATTCTATCATTTTCACGGCATCCTTTATTGATTTGATATCGCCATTTCCTATGACAGGAATTTTTACACTTTCTTTTACTAATTTTATGTAATCTAAGTTAACATGACCGCCATATAAGTCGCTTTTTGTTCTCCCATGAATGGTAATCATGGCCACTCCAGCTTGCTCCATTGCTCTAGCAAATTCACAGCAATTAATACTTTGATGATCCCACCCCGCTCGCATTTTTATGCTGACTGGTTTTTTAACGGCTTGTACAACTTGACGAATGATATCGTAAGATTTCTTAATATCTAGCATCATTTTTACGCCCGAATCAGCTTTAATCACCTTTTTTACTGGGCATCCCATATTGATGTCAATGATATCCGCATTAGTTTTCTGATCAATCATGATTGCTGCTTTTACTAAATCTTCCGCATTACCACCAAATAGTTGGATGGCTATTGGATGTTCATTTTCATTCACATCCGTTAGATTCCACGTTTTATCATTATCATAAATAAGCCCTTTAGCGCTAATCATTTCCGTATATACAAGACTCACACCAAATTCTTTTATTATTTTTCGATATGCTTGATTGGTATATCCTGCTAGAGGTGCAAGAATGATGGGATTTTTCACTTCAACATTTCCTATTTTAAACATATTTCTCTCCTAAAAATAAAAAGCCCTTATCAACAAGAGCTTCTATTTTCTAATTAATCTCACCTTAAGTACCCACACTCACATACTAAGTAAAGCTTAAGGCTGCTTCAATCACGACCTGACCTGATTCACCGCTTAATATTGAATGTGGGTACTTAAAGCGAGATTATTACCTACAAATTATACCGCTAATGTAAGATTTTGGCAAGGTAATATCATAGCTTTTTTTCTCTTATCTTCTTAAAAAAATCTTTCATCATCTGTGATGTAACTTCTTCCAACAAGCCTCCGATTACCTGTACATCATGGTTTCCTTTAAAACTTTGATATACGTTCCCTTGACTTTCCAAGCAGCCAAATTTAGGCTCTTTTGCACTATAAATTACTTTTTTTATTCTTGCTGCTTGAATTGCACCTGCACACATGAGACAAGGTTCCAAAGTAACATATAAAATACAATCATCAAGAAACTTTTGATTCAACTTTTGGTTTGCTTTCTTAATGACATTAATCTCTGCGTGGCCTAAAACACTTTTTTTTGTTTCTCTTAGATTATATCCACGTGCAATGATTTTATCTTGATAAACAATGATTGCTCCTACAGGAACTTCTTCTTTCGCAAAAGCTTTTTTCGCTTCTACGATTGCAAGCCTCATGTAGTATTCATCATTTTTAATCATCTTTTTTTCCTGGCACAACATGGCAATGGCGACATCGCGCTTCGTATTGTTCTTTCGCCCCAACCAAAATAATAGGATCATCATAGTTAGCAGGCGTTCCATTAATTAAGCGTTGTGTTCTCGTCGCAGGAGCACCACAAACACTACAAATTGCAGCTAATTTAGTTACATATTCTGCTCTTGCTATTAATTCTGGCATTACTCCAAATGGCTCCCCACGAAAATTACGATCAAGTCCAGCAACAATAACTCGTACCCCTTTGTTGGCAAACTTCTCACAAACACCGATAATTTTTTCATCAAGAAATTGAACTTCATCAATGGCAATAGCATAGGGTAACGGTTCAACTAAATAATGAAGGATTTCTTCTGATTTCGTAACATCAACCGACTTAGTTCTTCCATTATTGTGCGAAACAATTTCACTACTGCTATAGCGATTATCAATAGTAGGTTTAAAAACAACTACACTTTTTTTCGCGTATTCTATTCGTCTAATTCTACGTAAGAGTTCTTCTGTTTTTCCAGCATACATACTTCCAGTAATAACTTCAATCCAACCATCTTTCAATTGTAAATCCATATGTAGTCTCCTCAACTTATTTTCCTAGGTATATTATACAATATTATATTCGTTTTATAAAGTTTTTTTATAACTTTCTACTGAACTAAAATTAATAAATCGTGGTATTGTGGAATATTGCTTCTAGCATTCATCGTTTAATAATCCTATTATTTTCATTTGGTAATTTCCTATAATTTGTCTTGACTTTCCTGGCCATTTGTATTATAATACATTAGGAAACTTACTATAGTTGACATAAACTATGGCGGAAGGAGTAAAACTATGAAAAAAGGAATTCATCCAAAATACAACAAAATAACTGTTGTTTGCACATCTTGTGGTAGCACTTTTGAAACTGGTTCGGTTTTAAAAGAAATGCGTGTTGACACATGTGCAAAATGTCATCCTTTCTATACAGGGCAACAAAAATTTGTTCAAGCTGCTGGTCGTGTAGAGCGTTTCAATAAACGTCTAGAAAAGAAAGAAAAATAATTCCCTATTTTAGGGATTTTTTTTATTATAAAAAGCAATTAGTGCTTTTCAATTTCTAAAAGACTTCTAATTGCTAATTTACCGTTGACAGTTCCTTCAATAAAGTATTGATTTTCTTCTTTGTTGAATTTAACTACCAGCTCATCTTGTAAATGAACTTCTTTTATATAATTTATTTCAAATTTTTTAATATGATCTTCCTGTGATAATGAAATTGTATTGATGATAAACTCTCCATACTTCGTATTATTCACATGAAAATTATGATCAAGATGGCTTTTATAAATAGTAAAACTCTCTTCTCCTAAAATCTTGTCTAATGGAAAACATAATTTCTCAAATCGCTTTTCGTAATTGCGTTTTTCTGGATATGTAATATCAACATTAATTCTTGATGTTGAGACAATTTGGTGAGTTTGTATATCAACTAAGCACCATTTACTGGTACCTCTTATTAGTATTTCATCATTTTCATCACACACCAAATAGTCTCTTTCAAAGTCAACACGTCCTTTATAACTTTGCCATGTTTTTACTATTACTTTTCTATTCGGAGGCAATTGCTTAAAAAGTTCAAATTTCGTTCTAACCAAAAGCCAAGTTATCCCCATTCTTTTCAAGTCTTCGAAACCCAGCCCAAGAAGAGATGTGTGATATCCTGCAGCATCTTGTAATAAATCAAGAATCCCTACTAAAGATAACCGATCATAGCAATCTAAACTATTTGTTGTGATTGTATATTCTTTCTTCCAAAACAAATCTTTCATAACACCTCTCAAATTGAACTATATATCAAAAGCATGTGAATACAATCACATGCTTATTTTTTTAAAATGATACTTTTGGTGCTTCTCTTTGGCTTTCTTCTGTTAAAGCAAAGAATTCTGCAGCTTTAAATCCAAATAACTTAGCAATAATATTGCTTGGGAACATTTCTATTTTATTGTTGTTGATTTGTACAACATCATTATAGAATTGTCTTTGATAAGCAATCTTATCTTCTGTTTCTTTTAAATCTTTCATCATTTGTTGGAAGTTAGTATTGGCTTTTAGCTCTGGATATTGTTCTTGAACCACCAACAATCTACTTAATGCTCCTGCTAATCCTTTATTTGCTTCTGCCATTTCTCCAACATTTCCTGATTGTGAAGCTTGAGCGTATAATCCTCTTGCCTTTGCAAATTCACCAAAAATTGCTTCTTCATGTTTAGCATAACCTTTTACTGTTTCTGCTAAGTTTGGAATCATATCAAATCTACGTTTTAATTGAACATCGATTTGATGCCATTGATTTTTCACCTTGTTTCTTAGTTCAACCAATTTGTTATAATTTACAATAACAAAACCAGCTAAAACTAGCACTAATAAAATTACAACAATAATTGTAATTGTTCCACCAACGCTTAAAAAAATCATCACTATTTCCTCCACTTTTCTTTTATTTTATATTTATTAACGGCTTCGAGCTCCGCCTCCACCGCCTCCAAAAGACGATCCTCCACTAAATCCTCCCCCTCTTCCCATTCCACTAGCAGAGTTGTGTTGCGCAATGGTACTCACAGCATTTGTCTTAGCAACTGAGATTGAGGTGTTAATTCGGCCGAACATATATCCATAATAAAATCCTGGATAGCGATATCGACTTGACAAGAATGTACCTTCTTCGGTACTCGTATCTGGTAATTTAACACGTAATTGTTCCATAACCTTGTCAGCAATTTTTAGTGAGGTTGCATATACTAAGTAATGCTCCCAAACAATCACGCTTGGCATAGGATAATCTTTCATCATACTGAATTCTTCTAAAAAGTGTTTAAATGCTTTCCACTTAGCGAATTGCTCATTTCCTTCTTTACTTCTTCTTTTAATTGAATATAAGTAAATTAAATAAATTGCCATGACTCCCAGTGAGATAAAGCCATTGACGTTCGCTGAAACTCCAAATAGTGGTACAATCAAAAAGCAAATAACAGCAAAAGCAATAGGTAACAAGACATAAATCTGTGCTTTGTTTTTTGCTTTCTCTGCAACATTCTCAAAGAAATTATGCTTCACCGCTTCTACTTTAACCTTACGCTTAAACTGACTTCCTTGATTCGTAAATTTAGTAGCTTCCGCGTAGCTCTTCTTGCCATACTTTTCTATTTGATCAATGGTTACCTTAGTACCATCGCCAATTTCTTTAATAAACCATTGAATGATATGCTCTTCATGTGGCAATAACTCTGTTCTAGATTGATCACTGTTTAAATAGATTGTCATGTTATTGTCTTTTTTGTTTTCGACCGTTGGAGTAACTTCTAATTCTAAATACCCTCTACGCACCAAATCAAGAAGAGTTGCAGTAACATCTTCATCATTTGTTTTCCCAAAATAATATAGGAAACTCATTTCAGCTGGTGTATATTCATAAGGTAATTCCCGATAGTAAACACCTGAAAACTCTGGGACATATTCTTTGTCATATTTATTGTATATTTTAATAATGATATAAGCCATGACAATAATCAACACAATCGTTAATAAGTTTATGGCTTTCGCAATCATATTTGCTATGTTCGTTTTTGTTGCCAAGTCACTTTCATAATCGATAATCTTTTCTTTCATTTCTCCAGCAACTATGTTTTTACTTGCGATACTTGCTACAGCACTATTATCCATTAAAACACGAAATTCTAATTCTTCTGTGGTTTTTACATTTCTAGCAGTGATATTGATTTCCTTCGAAGAAGTAATATCAATATTCCCTTGACTTAAGCCGTGTCCCCAAACCCGTAAATCATCCAGATTGGTATTGTTATAAATATTAATCGTAACATGAGCTTCTTTTACAGTTGCTTCCACGCCGGAAAACAATACCCAATTTAATTCGGATATATCATCATATCCTGTTACTGCTCCGTTAATGGTATAGGTGTATTCAAAAATCATTGTGTCTTTCATGCCACCAATTTCTTCTAAATTGACAAAAATGGATTCGCATTCAAATGTATCTGGATAGCATTCAACAGGATATCCCAATTCGTCACGATCCCCATTAAAAGAATATCCAATTTCTATCTTATCGGTAACATCAATTGTATCATCGCCATCAACATAATAAATTTTTGCATCAATGGTGTTTAGGTCTAGACTGGATTGATCATTTGTATAGTTTATTCCCGACATTAATGGATTATCACGATGATTTTTTCCATATTTTAAATCGCGAAAACGCACCTTATAGTCTTCTGGATAATGAATTACCCATGTTTCATCAACTGTCATATTTCCTGCTTCATCGACTTCAATAATAGCATCATAAGATTCTATTTTAATAGCCGAGTTTGATAAAACTCCTATTAACAAACTGAAGCAAAAAATAATAATGATGATTCCAAATATAATAAAGCTTTTTTTGTTTTTCATAGAAAGCGCCACACTCCCTCTTTTGGTAAGTAAGAAATCTCAACTTCTTCACGAGAAATCGGATGCAAAAAGGTAATCTTTTGGCACCACAATCCTAAACTATTATCAATATTTGCTCCTACATACCCATATTTAAAATCATTAACAATGGGATGTTCTCTATGAGCTAGTTGCAGTCTTATCTGATTATACCTACCTGTAATTAGATTAATTTGTAATACGGTAAAATCTTTATTCTCTATTCTAATATGTTTTAATACTGCGTACTCTAAGATTGCTTCTTTTGCTTTCTCATCTTTTATCGACGAGATTCTTGCAATTTGCTTGTTATTTTTTTCTTCTTTCACAATATAATCAGTGATGGTCGCATCTTCTAGGATTTTCCCCGTCACAATCGCATAATATTGCTTTTTAAAACGATGATTACGGATATCTTCACTCAATCTGCTCGCTGCTTTTGAGGTTCTTGCGAAAACCATAACTCCACCTACGCGACGATCTAAGCGATGTACCAATCCCAAATATACATTCCCAGGTTTTTGATATTTTTCTTTAAGATATCCTTTAATGAAATTGACCATATCATCTTCAGCAGTGATATCTTCCTGTGATAACATATTCTCTGGTTTAACAACAACAATCACATGATTATCTTCATATAAAACCAAGGGCTTTTCTGCCATGGAGCAAATCATCATTCCCACCGTGAAAAACGATCGTTTTTATCTCTTTCCTTTTTGGCTTCTTCTGTCAGTTCCTCTTTCTTTTCAATTCGTAGTAAAATAGGCAAATAGAAAAAGACCAATGGAAAAATAACCAATAAAAAGATAATGAGCCAAATTCCATCAAGAGTGGTAAATCCCAACAATAATGCTGCGATAATACCTAAAAAAATGAGAAGTTTTTTCATGAGTTTATTCTTCTGCTTTCTGCCTAAAGCGATATTTTTTATAAACGACATTAGTTTTAAAAAAATCGGTTAATTCTAAGCGTTTTTCTCCATCAATTGCATATTTTGGAAAAATAATCGCCATGTTAGGAGTTGTATACACATAAAAACAATCATCTGTTTCCATTACATATGTAATATCTTTCCACGCATAGCGACGAACATTTCCTTCAAAATCATAGGAAATAAAATCATTATCTATCGTGATGATATATTTTCCTCCACTAATTTTACTTTTCGCAACAATCTTCTTAACCATTGAATTTATTTGTATCGGTCTAACAATAAATGTGGCAACTCCAGCAATAAAAACAATCATTCCCACTGTATCTTGATGAAGAATAAAAGTGATGATAATTCCAAGAACTACAAGGAGTACCCCTATTCCAAAATAAAAATATTTTGAATTTGATTTCTTTGTTAGATGAAAGCGAAAAAATGTTTTTGCTCGTGCTTCAGAAAAATTAGTACTAACAACAATTTTCATTATTCTTGTTTTTTGTCTTCCTCAGGAGTAGTTTCTACACTCTTTACTTCTTCAACTGGCAATTCATTATTTTCTTCATTTGCTTCGACATCTTCGATATTATGTACTGGTTCAATATATTGATGTACATAAGTAATCGGCTTTTTAATAATATTTTTAGTGATTATTTTATATGGCTTTGTTTCTGCTTTTTCCTTAATCATCGCTGCTAATGCTTCAAAAGAGCCTTCCACCAAAGCTTCTTCGCTACGATCAATAATAATTGGCGTATTCTTACCCACAAATAACATATAGTATTGAGGAATTTCATGAATTTCATTAACAAAACTCCAGTCATATGTTTGTGGTTCATTAGGTCGTGATGATGCTGTAATAGTAATCTTCTCTTCATCAATTTCAATAATCTGCTCTACAACTGGGCGATTATAAAAGAAGTTTTGTAAATGCTTATCTAATGCCTTTTCTACGGATAGCGCTTGATAGGTAACGTATGCTGCTACTAACAAAAACAACCCGGCCATTAAGGAATTGTCTTCTCCAGAGAAGAAACCAAAGTAAACACTTGCTCCAATTGATAATAAGATCAAGAAAATATACATAATAAAACTCTTTCTTTTATATGTTAATAAATACATATTGCAATACTTCATTGTTCTGTAATCAAATTTAGTGCGAATTTTAATTTTTTCCATTATTTACCTCCAAAATATAGATTTATTATATCATAATTAATGGTAAAATAAAATATATATTTAAAATATCCCTTGTTTAATGTATAATTAATATATAATTGTCAGGAGGAAATTTAATTATGAAAATTTTTATGAGTATTGATATTGAAGGTATTAATGGTATTTGTCATTGGGAAGAAACAGAAACCTCTTCCCCACGATATAAAGAATTTCAGGAAGAATTACAACGAGAAGTAAATGCTGCGTGTCGTGGAGCTATCCGTGCAGGGGCAACAGAAATTGTGATTAAAGATGCCCACGATAGTGCGAGAAATTTAAATATTCTTGATTTACCAGAAGCCGTTAAACTTCATCGTGGTTGGGAAGGATCTCTTTGTAGTATGATGGCAGGATTAGATGAATCGTTTGATGCTGTTATATTTATTGGATATCATAGTCCTTCACGCTCAAATGGAAATCCCTTATCCCACACTATGAATACAAATATTTTTCATGTTAAGATAAACGATGTAATCGCCAGCGAATTTATGATTAATTCTTATTATGCTTCATCATTGAATGTTCCTATTGCTTTTTTAAGTGGAGACGCTAATCTTACTACTCTTGTAAAAGAAATGAATTCTAATATTGAAACCGTTGCTAGTAAAGAAGGTCGCTTTAATGCCGTCATTTCCAAACATCCAAATGTTACTTGCAAAGAAATTGAGGAAGGTGTCTTCTCAGCTCTATCTAAAGACTTATCAAAAAACATCGTATCTTTACCAAAGAAGTTCGATATTGAAATACAATATAAACGTCATACAGATGCTTATCGAAATTCATTCTTTCCTGGTTGTAACCTTTTAGGAAGTGATTGTATTACTTGTCAAGCATTGAATTATAACGATATCTTAACAGTATTCAAATTTATCTTATAAAAAAAACTCCACTTGTGTGGAGTTTTTATATTTGCATTGGTTCTACTACTTTTTCTCTAACCGTTCTAATTGTTCTTCTAATTAAATTTGCACTTTCAAACAAGCAAGCAAAAATCATCGGTTTGAAGACGTTGATTCCCAAATCTCCTTCTTCTACTGCTCGAGAAACTGTTAAATCATTTCCCATGATATAGAACGAGATTTGTCTAACCATATCTAAAACAACATTATTGTCTGTGAATGTAAGGAAATCCTGTACTTGAGGAATCTTTATTTGTCCAGCATTTGACAATGCTTTCATATCACTTGCGATTTTTGAGAAGTTTATAATCATATTCTTCAAAACGGAAGAAACCATCATAAACCCATTTAAACTGCGAATGGAGTCAAATGCGTTTTTGGAGTAATTATAACTTTCACTATTCGATAAACTTAAGTTCTTTACGAATTTTTTTAAATACTCTTCTCTTTTTTGCTCTTCATCGATTTGTAATGCTAATCCAAAATGAATCTCTAGCATCGAATCTAATGCTTTATCCAAACGTTTAATATCTTTTTCTAGAATACTTGCCATGGATGCCAATTGATAACCAAATGATTTAGGATCATCTTTGCTTAGATTCACTTGCTCAATCTTATCATAATAAGTATTGACCAATTTTTTTGCTTCAGTCATTAGTTTTTTTACTAATCTAATCGTTGTAATTTTTCCCGCTAGGACAACAACTTCTTCATTGTCTTGATTTAGATTGACATCTACCACAGGATCAACTTTATCATAGCGACCTTTTTCACCTCCGAGCATTTCATTTGCTCGATTGGCAATAACTTCACATGCATTCATGTTCATTCCCATACCATAGCCATCTTGAATAGAATCGGTAACAAATTGCCCATGAAGACGTCCATTTAATATCTCATCGGCACTTAAACTAATTGCGTTCGCTTTTTCTTTGGAAATAAAACCAAATTCATAGTTGGTCTTTGCTGCTGCTTTTTTTACATGAGCAAATGCTTTAATGTTTTGGCGACATTGCCCATGTTTTGTGATTTGAAATAGTTCTTTTGAGCGAAGAGTCTGAATACCAAAATACGATTCTGCTGGGATAATTTTTTCACCTAGTGAATCTTTTTCTATCCTATATCTCATAAGCGCCTCCATTTTTTAATTATTTATGCTGGGTGTAGCATTTTAATCCCATCGTTTCTTTTCTTTATCTTACCATATTTTCCGGTTAAATGAAAGACATTTTTATTTTATTCATGAATCAGCAATATAGTGGGAATTGCGCTGTCAACGATAAAACTTCTTTTTTTACCTCATCTAATTTTTCTTGATTTGAATAATTTTTTAATGCTCGATTGATTAATTCAGCGACTTTTTTTATTTCCTGTTCTTTAAACCCTCGTGTGGTAACTGCTGCTGTTCCCATTCTTATTCCACTCGTGACCATTGGTTTTTCTGTATCATAGGGCACTGTATTTTTATTACAAGTGATTCCAACACTATCAAGAACGTTTGCTGCTTTTTTACCTGAAATTCCTAATGATTTTTTTGCGTTTAGAATTAATAAATGATTATCTGTTCCGTTAGCAACCAAAGTAAAACCATACTTCATTAATTCTTCTGCTAGTATTTTTGTGTTTTGAATCACTTGCTGTTGATATAATTTAAATTCAGGTTGTAGTGCTTCTTTAAAAGCAACTGCCTTCGCAGCAATCACATGCATTAAAGGACCGCCTTGAATTCCAGGAAAAACTATTTTATCAATCTTTTTTGCAAGTTCTTCATTATTTGTTAGAATTAACCCCCCACGAGGACCTCGCAAAGTTTTATGGGTTGTTGTTGTAACTACATCAGCATATAAAACTGGATTTTGATGTAATCCTACAGCAACTAATCCAGCAATATGTGCCATATCGACCATTAGTTTTGCTCCTACTAAATCTGCAATTTCACGGAATCGTTTAAAATCAATTGCTTTTGAATAGGCACTAGCACCAGCAACGATAAGAGCTGGTTTTTCTTTTAATGCTAGTTGTTCTAGTGCTTCATAATCTATTTCTTCTGTTTCTTTATGAACATAATAAGGAATGAATTGATAATCAACCCCAGAAAAATTTAAAGGGTGCCCATGAGTCAAATGTCCTCCTTGATCCAAAGCCATTCCAAGAACAACGTCTTTTGCTTGCAATAACGCTCTATAAGCTCCCATATTTGCTTGTGAACCTGAATGGGGTTGAACATTAGCATACTTCGCTTGAAAAAGTTCCTTTGCTCTCTCAATTGCTAAACGCTCTGCGACATCAACATTCTCACAACCACTATAATAACGAGCCTTTGGATATCCTTCAGCATATTTATTAGTTAGAACAGATCCCTGCGCTTCCATTACTTCTTTTGATGTAAAGTTCTCCGAAGCAATCAATTCTATATTATCTTGTTGTCTTTTTAATTCTTTCTTTATTGCTTGATAAATCTCATAATCTTTTTGATATAAACTCATAACTATCACCTCATTCAATTATTATATCATATTTTTAAATAGATAATAAAAAAGCTTCTAATTTGAAGCTTATTCTAATATGTTGGTTGTAATATAATCTATATTCCAAGAAACTAAAATCAATGCTTCAATTGGATTATTAACCGTCCATGCATTTACCTTTATATCCAAATTATGAAATTCTTCCACAATGGGTAAACTCAATTCATGATAAGCGATATCGATATCTACTTTTTCTTTTTTACATAGCTCTGGTAATTCTTTTGTATATGTTGAAGTTAAATACTGCAATGGTATAGTTTTATTAATTCTTCGTATTTTTTTTAAGTTTTCAAGATTAAACGATATGAAAGTAATATTGTTTAAATACTCAAACTCCTCTATTTCTACGAAAAGTTTATCTACATCTTTCTTTTCAAGATCGCATTTAATTTCAATAATACAGTTTTTGTTATATTTTTTAGAAACTTCTAAGTATTCTCTTAATGTTGGGATTTTTAAATAAGATCTTGTTGTTTTGCTTTCAAAACCATACAAACAAATTTGTGATAATTCTTCATAAGTCAATTCTTTGATTATCTTCTTCACTGGTGAAACTCTTCCCGTGTGATCATCATGACAAACAACAAATACATTATCCTTTGTTAAGTGAATGTCACATTCCGTTCCATAATATGATTTATTTCCAGCTGCGATGAAAGCAGCGATAGTGTTTTCTTTTTCTAGACCGCTCAATCCACGATGAGCAATCATTTTTACATTTTCTTTTGCAATTTTTAACGTATCCATGAAATTCCTTACTTATTATACCATTCTTCAGCAAATGGTTTCGCTTTGAATTCTAATGCTTGAACATATTCATTGTAATTAATTTTTCCAGTTTGTTGTCCTATTAGAGTAACAGTATCAAAATTGGTTAGTGCAGTGTATTTAATTTTTTCTTTTGCTAATTTCTTTTCAGTTTCTTCCAACTCATAAGAAAATAATGCTACCCCACCTAGGACTTCACAACCAAATTTTCTTAGTGTTTTAATAACACTTATAAGAGTGGTTCCTGTACGAATAGTATCATCAATTACAACAACTTTTGCCCCAGGTTTAAATGCTTCTCTTATTCTTTCATCAGACTCTCGTAGAGCATCGTTTTCTAACACATATCCAGAAGCTACTCCTAGTGCATCACTAATTAAAACAGCAAAAGAAGTTCCAGCAATTGAAGTTCCAATAATCATATCTACTTCAGAATAAGTTTCCTTGATTACGTTTGTCAACCATTTTGTAATTACTTTTCTAACTCTAGGGTAGGATAAAATTACTCTATTATTACAATAAACTGGTAATCTCTCTCCTTTAGAAGAAATATACTCTGTTGAAAATCCAAAAAATATGGCTTTTATTTCTAATAAGCACTTTGCCACAGTTCTTTCCATAGTTTCCCTCTTTTATATTTATAATTATATATATTATAATAAAAAAGGTCTTTTTTGTAAAGGCTTTCGCTAAATTGTTTGTTTAATAATGAAAAAAGAACGCATCTTACGTGCGCTCTTTTAATCTTGATAAACTTTACAACAATCTTTGCCCTCGTTTTTAGCTTTATACATCGCTTTATCAGCATTAAAAAACAACGTTTTAAATGTTTTTCCATCGCGAGGAGCCATAGCGATACCGACACTTGTTGTGATTTTTAATTTTACATTCATTGTTTTGCTTAAATCTCTTGTTGCTTTTAAGATGTCTTCTGCTTTCGCAATTGCTTTTTCTTCGCTGTTTTCTTGCATCGATAATACTGCAAATTCATCTCCTCCAAGCCGACCTATAATTGCTTTAGAATGGAATATTTGCTTTAACATATTTGCAATCTTTAAAATTAATCGGTCACCCACCAAATGTCCATGTTCATCATTGATTTCTTTAAATTGATCGATATCAATCATATAAAAAGTAAACACTTCATTTTTCTTCATCTCGCAAAGTTTACTTTTAATCAACTCTTCTGTAACTGCTCGATTATAAAGTCCACTCATAATGTCTTTTTGAGCTCTGTCTCTGATTCTCAACTCTTTTTCTACTTCTTTATGAACATTACAAATATTCCCTATGATGTGAAAGCCATCATTATCTTTTCCTTCAATTACCTTATAATTGATTCGGAACCACTCAAACCCTGGGTTAAGAAACGCAGCCAAAAAATCTAGACTATCATTGGTTTCTTGAGTATATTTTTTAAAGAATATTTTGGTAAATTCTTTTGCATAATCTTCGTGTATTTTTTTATTCTTGTTAATTTTTGTATGGAAGTTTTCAACAATATTTGCATGTTTACTTCCTTCTTTATCACAAGTGTAATACTTAAGTGTTTTACTATTGATATGATAATCAAAAATGTAACTTTGAGGAACACATAATAAGTTTTCGTATAAATAAATTTTATTGCTTATCTCTTTATTGTTCTGATATTCTTTGGTAATATCAATAACCGTTGCATGGTAAAAAACATGTCCTTCATTGACATTAATGGACAAACTAATTTTAACAACGATTTTACTATTGTCTTTTTTGGTCAGTTCAACAATCTTTTCTTCGCTGTTTTGCGTTTTCTTTAACTCTTCATAATTGAATTTGAGATCTTCTATTTTAAGATTGCTATCAATTTTACCTAGAGAAAACAATTTACAATATTCTTGATGAGAATAACCCAAAATTTCACTCATCTTTTTATTGATTAAAGTGATTTTAATTTTATTATCTTGTTCCCAACAAACGACACCTATTTTTAAGAAATCGAGTGATCGATTTAGAATAGAAATATTATCTCTCGTTGTAATTAGTTTTTCTTTATCTTCACTATAATCAAAAAATACCCCTTGAATTACTTCTACTCCTTCAACATTGATTGATTGATAAACAGTGAGACGATACCATCCAATGCTACCATTTTTTCGCTTTAATCTAACATCATAGTTAAATTGTTTGCCTTGTTTCAACTCTGCTATTATTTGCTTCTTTAAACGATGACTCTCTTCTTTTATTAAAAGTTGAGATATGTTTTTTTCAGTAATTTCTAGAATGTCTTTTTCGTTCGTATATCCAAGCATTTCACATGCTGATTGGTTAGCAGAAATTATCCTAGGATTAGCACTCAAAGAGAATTGAATGATGCCACAAGGAATTTTATCATATAATCTAGTAAAGAAACGATAGGATTGTATAATCTTTTCCTCTTGAAAACTCAATAATTCTCTATCTTGAACACTAGTAGTAACATCACTGATAGCAATTGAAATCAAAGGCTTTTTCATTGAACCGCCAAGATAACTAATATTTGAATCTAGCCAAATTACAACCTTATCAGCGCGATATCTTCTAAATAATAGTTTTTCTGGTTTTTTATTCCTTATTGCTCTTTTACAAGCTTCAATTAGTTTTCTTCTATCCTCTTCATATATTTGTTGTAAGATAGTCTGTGAATCGCGCAAAAAAGTTTCTTTGTCATAATTCATAATTTGATAATACGCTTGATTGACTCTTAGCGCAATTAAACTATCTTTATAAAATTCATAAACTCCAACACCACTAGCTATATTATCCAAAAAATATGTCAAGATAGGATTCCCACTAAATAATGCATCCAAATCGAGGTAATCTGAAACCAATTGAATCGGTGCTTTACCTATTTGTACTTTTGGATTCGATCTTAAATATTTCTCAAATTGTTCGATTGGAAGCGGAGGAGAAATATAATATCCTTGAATACGATCACACCCAATGCTCTTTAAAAAATGTAATTGTGTGCTTGTTTCTACTCCTTCAGCGATGACAGGATTATCTAGCCATTTTGCCATTCTAACTACGGATGTTAAAATACTATCTGCTCGATTGGATTCTTTCACTCCCTGTAAGAATTTCATATCTATTTTAATAATATCAATCGGAATTTCCTTTAAAGCATTTAGTGAAGAATATCCACTCCCAAAATCATCAATCATGATTTTAAAATTTTGTTTTTTTAATTTACTAATTGTTGTTAATAATTGGATTGGATTATCGTTGTATGCTGTTTCTGTGATTTCAAAGCGAAGTAAATTATGATCTATTCCATAACTGTCGACCAATTCAACAATCTCTTCACATAAAAATGAATTGTATAAACTCAGTCGCGAAACATTAACAGAAATAGGAAATACTTCTTGTTTTGCATCAATTCTTTTCCGAATATATCGGCATGCTGTCTCCCATATATAAAAATCAAGTTTAGAAATGAATCCATTTCTTTCAAAAACAGGGATAAACACTCCTGGATTAATGATTCCTTTTTGAGGATGAATCCATCTTGCGAGAGCTTCTGCACCTATAACTTTATTTCTTGCCAAACTGAAAACTGGCTGCAAGTATATAGTGAATTCTCGATTTTCAATTGCTTGTATCATTTCACTAACAATTTCTCGCTCAACTACAAAACTAAGACGTAATTGATCATCATAATAGGCAAAATTTTTTTCGAATTTACCCTTTATCGTTTGCATTGCCAATGATGCTCGATCACACATTTGTTCAATTGGAAGATTACTATCATCAATTTCATATATTCCAGCAATGATTCTAATTTGGTTTTGTAATCTCAGCCGACTAAGATCATCCTGGATATTATTAAATATGTTTTGGATTTCAAATTGCTCTTTTGGAAAGCATACTACAAAATGATCTGCTTCAGCTCGAGCATAAGTTCCTCGTCCAGATAACGTGCTTGCCAATCGATCGGCAATAATTTGTAAGATTTTATCTCCGGTTCTAATTCCCAACAAATCATTGATGATTTTAAATTGTTCAATATTCCATAAAACAAGAACAAATTTTTTCTGAGGATAAGTCTTAAGCATCGTATATGTAGCATTACAAAAAGCTGTTTTGTTGAAAATACCAGTTAACAAATCATAATCTGCACGATATTTTAACTCTTCTGCTTTTTTCTGCGTTTGCTCTTCTTGAGCTTTCTCATTATTAATTTCTAAAAAAATACCATATACTAAACTTTTATTGTTTTGTTGGCGTATTTTTTCTGCGTTTAAACGAACCCAATTGATATTTGCATTTCCTTTAATAAATCTTATATCTACTTTGGTGTCAAGTTTTCTTATACTTGCTTCTTTTATATGCTTTTTAAATTTATCAACATCTTCTTCATAGATATGGTTTAATAGCATTTCACTTGGTAAGTTGTGTATTTCTTCTTTCTTTAATCCCATTAGTTTGGATAAAGTACTATTACCATAAATTAATTCTAAATCTTCACCTAACTCAAAAATAGCGATTCCACAGTTTAAATTTTCAATAATCATTGATAGCTGAGAAGACGTTCTTTCTAATTCCACTTCAGCGTTTTTAAGATTCGTAATATCAGTTAATAATACTAGCACTTCTGCTTTTTTAGTTCTAATGTTTTTACATGGTGTCCCTTGTGCATAAAACCATTTTATTTCATCTTCTTTGATTCTACTACGAAAATCGAAAGAGAAAGGTTGGTTTTCTCTAATTGCTAGCAATAATTGTTCCTTAACAAATTTTTGATCATCAGCAAGAATGTATTCTAAAATATTTGCTTCTTTATTCTGATGATATCTCTCTTCGCTGTATCCGCTAAAACTAAAGAACCCTTTATTTACATAGGTACACTTAAGAATTTCTCCCACCTCAAGCAAAAGGACTCCACCCGTAATATTATCCATGATGGTCTGTAATTGCTCTTGTGTTTCATCTTTTTTTATAATCTCTATTATTTTTTCAAAAACACTATTATGAGTAAGGGGTAGATACAAGAAGTCGAAAATTCCTAATTTTTGTAACGATTTTTCCTCTTCACATCCTTGCTGATTTACTATTCCTACGAGAGGAATTTCTTTAGCTTCTATCTCATCTATTAGCTCTTTGTTTATTGTTTCACTATGAAGACAAGTGTCATTAACTAAAACAAGGGATGTGCTTTCTCTTTTCTTTTCAAGCGCTTCTTTAACGATATTAGCATCATTTGTTGATACAATATCAACATTGTCACTAAAAAGGTCCTTTAAAAAGTTGGTTTTTTGATAATCGTTATCACCAATTAAAATAATTTTTTTAAGATTCATTCATTTTCCTCTTTATGCATACATAAGTAAGCTATAAATATTTATTTTACCTTCTAAATTTTCCCCTAAGCATAATTATATAATACTAAAATTGAAAAAACAACGCTTTTTTACAATAAAGCGTCCTTTTCCTAATAAAAAAAGAATTCTAAAGATTTTCTTTAGAATTCTTGCCGCATTTTACAATTTTATATTATATCGAATAAAATTAGTTATTATATCCCCAATTCACAAAAATCGTTCCCCCACTCGAATTCAAGCGATTAAATCGATCACTCCACCCTATAGGTTTAGAAGTTGTAGCACAATATATAGTCAGTGCATTACATCCCTCAGCAATCGTATCTGTTATTGTCAGGACGCTATTTGGAATATACAGTGTTTTTAAAGCAGTACAATATTCAAATGCCCCTAGTTCTATTTTTGTCACTTTTGAAGGGATAGTAATGCTTGTTATTTTTATCGCTTCAGTAAAAGCATACATTCCAATTTCAGTAATTTCCGTTGGAAGTATAATACTTATTAAGCTAGAACAATAAGCAAAAGTCCATGCTTCAATTGTTTGTAAACTGATTGGAAGCAAGATACTTTCCAAGTTGCTACATCCATTAAATGTTCCTTGGCCTATGGTTGTAACACTATTAGGAAGTGAAATTGATTCAATTTTTATACAATTTTTAAATACTTCTTCTCCAATGGTTGTAAGGCTAGAAGGAAAACTAATCGTCATTAAGTTATCACACTCGCTAAAGGCATGATTTTCTAATCTAATAACTCCTTGAGGAATCGTTATTGTTGTTAGTGCATCACAATCAGCGAAAGTTCCTTTTTCAATTGTTGTTATTGTATTTGGTAAAACAACATTTTCTAAACTTTTACATGAATAAAAAGCATAATCATCAATGGCTAGAATCCCATTAGGAAGAGTTATCGTTTGTAGGGAATCACAATAGCTAAAAGCAAATTCACCAATGTATTGAATGCTTCCAGGTAAAGCAACACCAACAAGAGTATCATTTCCACTGAATAGATTGTCCGCAATTCTAACGACTGGACCAGAACCGTTCATACCATCATTATAATTTGCTGGAATAGTGATGTTTTGATCGTTTCCTACATAATCGACGACAGTATATCCATAATAAGTATATTCAATGATGAAATCTGAATTTGTACTGGTTTGTTCGTACCATTTAGGATAAAGGGTAAAATCAGAAGTAACTGGTGTATAAAAATAATATTTTGTTGTAAGCGTACTATCCGTATACCATCCATCAAAGATTTTTCCTACCTGTTGCGGATCCGTTGGTTGCATTAAATAAGTTCCATCAACAACTTCTACTGTAGAGATATCACCGAAGTGAATGGTATGAATAGTTGCCAAATATATCTCCATCTCTGCAGTTTTTCCTTCATAATTGACAATAATATAATAATATCCTGGTTTTGTTAGGCGTTCTTGATCCTCACTTGTAAGCATATTCTTTTCAAGTGGAACTATTGTGCTTGAACTATCTACATAGTTGACTTTTACTTTAATCTCTGATAACTGAAATGCATCAACATCATACATGATTTTATCCATGATTACTTCAATGCTACTTACTTCTTTTTTTGTCTTACACCCAGAAAAAGCAAATACACTAATTAAAACAAAAAATAAAACACAGATTTTTTTCATATCTTCTCCTCTTAGAAATCGATTGTTATCACAAACAAAAAAACCACAAAGTGGTTTGCTTTTAGAGGGTTGTCAGTTTTTACACCTGCTTTTCTCTAAAAACAACCATAAAAATGAAACTAACAAATTTAAATATATATCTTCAACTAAATTTTATCATACTCTTATTTTCTATGCAATATCTCTGAATATTTTTTTTATTCATAAAATAAAAATCCTCATATTGAATAAACATGAGGATTTGCTTTTCTGTTATTATTAAAAATGGCAGGGCTATCTGGATTTGAACCAGAGAAATGACGGAGTCAAAGTCCGTTGCCTTACCGCTTGGCTATAGCCCTACAACTTATTAAGAAAAAATGGTGGTGGGGAGTGGATTCGAACCACCGAACTCGGAGAGAGTGGATTTACAGTCCACCGCGTTTAGCCACTTCGCTACCCCACCAATTATAAGCAGTTTTAAACTGCTTTATTATTTTACTATAAATGAATATGAAATGCAAGACTTTTTTACTTTTTTTGCCCTTTTTAGTACTTATTTATGAACGTGGTAAAACTTTAATTAAGACCTGTAGATTATCTCTCATGATTGATAGATAGTTTTTCCCCGCTTTCAATTCATTTGTTGTTATTGTTCCCAAATGATGCAATTCTTCTTGTTCTGCATTTAGGTTTGATAAATATTGATCAAACAACGCTGATTTGGTTTCATTCTTAGAAGCTATGATATATTTTATACCTAATTCTTTTGCTTGATTAATTTTTGCAATCAATGTTGCAGGATCAACCTCATTGCTTTCATTATCACTACGTAATTTTATTCGATTAATTCCATAGCGAAACGTCCAGTACGCATATGCATCATGATCAACCATGATTGTTTTACTAGTAATCGCTTCATCTGCTAGTGCATCAGTATACTCATTATGAAGTGCTTCTAATTCCACGACCAATGCTTGAGCATTTGTTGTAAACTCTGCCTCATGTTCAGGATAAACAAGAATCAATTCTTGTAAGACGGTAATAGTAATTTCTTTTAAAGAAAGAGGGTCAAGCCAAACATGAGTATCATAAATTTCTCCTTCATGATCGCTTTCTACTTCTTTTCCATGGGTATGAGTTCCATCCATTTGTACAAGTTGCAATCCATCTGTTACTTTAACTGTTTTTAAATCCTTAAAAGTTGTTGCTAGCGCATTTTCAATAAATGGTTCTAGTCCTAAACCAATATAGAATAAAACATCACAATCAGCGATAGCGATAATCTGCTTCGGATATGGTTCATAGTCATGAACTTCTCCGCCACGTGGGTAAACAGACTTTACAATCTTTTTATCTTTTACAATTTCCTTTGCAACAAATTCAATTGGGTAAACTGTTGTATAAATATCTGCTTTATCACTAGTTCTACAGCCCGCAATGATTACAATAAATCCGATTAAAATAAATAATAATAGTGTTTTTTTCATATCTTTCTCCAAAAATAATATTTTTAAATGAACTCTTTAAAACTTTCTTCAAAATCTAGAAATCTAATTACTTTCATTCCATAATTATTATCAAGCGGATTGACTATGGCAAGTTCGCTTTCATTTAAATATTTTAGAATTGCTTCTGTATCGGGGTAAATTAAAACTACCTTTATCGTTCTTCTCGTATCCTGATAATCCTTTGTTAGAAAGGGAACTAATTCATTCATATAGCGCATATTAGGGTAACTTCTTCCCATCCGCTTTCCTCCCCATCGTAAACACCAGGTGTTACGAGCATTTATCGTAACTGATGAATTACTAGGAATAATTATTTTTCTTATATAGATGGCTATTTGTTGATTTTCTATGAGATAATCATATTCTTCTTTACTCGCTTTAGAAAAATTCATATGATATTCATGTGATATTTCTTGTAAGTGTTTTATGATAATGTCATTGTTTTTTCTATTATCAATCATTGTAAAGATAACAAGAGTAGCAACTCCTAATAATATGATACTTGCAGTAATAACCCATTCCATTTTTTCACCCATTCATATTCTGTTAGATTATATCACAATTTAATTAGAAGATAAACTTTTTATTTATATTTTTTCAAGTTTATAGTATAATTATTTTGGAGGATGCCTATGTTCACATTTGAAAATATCTTATTTTTTATCTTTATTATCCTTTTTATTTCTAACATTATATTAATTAGTATCTTTTTAAATGCTTTTATCAAATACATGAAAACAAGCAAAGAAGGTAAGAAGGAATATTACGAATTATTAAATCGAGAAATCGAAAAAGAGAGCATTGTTTTCTTAGGCGATTCTCTTACGGAATTCTATCGTACCGATGAGTTTTTGCGCGATTTCAATATCTACAACCGAGGAATTGCCGGCGATACTACAGATGGTGTATTAGAACGCCTTGAATCGAATGTCATCATGATGAAACCGAAAAAAGTTTTCTTACAGATTGGAACCAATGATCTAAACGAGAAAAAAACTCCTGTCTATATTATAAACAATATTAGGAAGATTATTTCCATTCTAAAAGAAAAATTACCAGAGACAAAATTATATCTAATTTCTTTATATCCAATTAATTCAAAAGTATTAGCAGTTAGTAAAATTATTGTCGGCCGCCGTAAACAAACAGAGATTGAAATAATTAATGATGCGCTTGCTGCTTATGCAAAAGAAGTGAATATCACTTATATTGATATTTTCCCTCATCTTCTTGATGAAAATAATCGCTTAAAAAAAGAATTCACCGTGGAAGGCTTACATATATCCTTAGATGGATATTGTTTTATTACGAGTTTACTATATGAATATGTTGAAGAATAATTTACAAGTATTATTTGTAAATTATTTTTTTTATGCTATAATATATAAAGAAATATGAGGTGAAAATTATGGCAGATGAATTAAACTTAAATGATCAGGAATTAGTCCGCCGTCAAAAAATGGAAATACTAAGAGAAATGGGAGTTGACCCTTTTGGCAGCGCTTTTAAACGAACAGCCAATTCCTTAGAATTAAAAACTAAATATGAACAAGCTACAAAAGAAGAATTAATAGAATTAAATACTTTCGCTACTGTTGCTGGAAGAATTATGACTAAGCGTTTTAAAGGTAAAGTCGGCTTTATGCATATTCAGGATAAGTTTGGTCAATTACAAATTTATGTTCGCAGCGACCATTTAACTGAAATAGAATATGAGGTTTTTAAAAAAGGTGATATTGGTGATTTCGTCGGTATCGAAGGTCAAGTAATTAGAACTGATACCGGAGAAATTACGATCAAAGCAAATAAATATACCCACCTTTCAAAAGCTTTACGACCTTTACCAGAAAAGTTCCACGGCCTACAAGATCGTGAAGAAGCACGACGTCATCGTTATGTTGATTTAATCGTAAATGAAGAATCAAAGAAAATTGCTTTTTTACGTCCAAGAATCATTCGTGCGTTCCAAAATTTCTTTGATAATAAAGGATTTGTTGAAGTAGAAACTCCTATTCTACAACCCATCCTTGGTGGTGCAAATGCTCGTCCATTTGTAACTCATCACAATACACTAGATATGGATTTCTATTTACGTATTGCTACCGAATTACCACTAAAAAGATTAATTGTTGGTGGCATGGAAGCTGTTTATGAAATTGGTCGTCTTTTCCGTAATGAAGGAATGGATTCTACTCATAACCCAGAATTCACAACCATCGAAGCTTATTTAGCTTATTCTGATATGGAAGGAATGATGGATTTAATTGAAGATTGTTTCCAAACAATCAGTAAATCTATTTTAGGAAATACTGATATTGAATACCAAGGAAATTTGATTCATCTTGGAAAATCTTTTAAGAGAATTCATATAGTGGATGCAATAAAAGAAATAACAAATCTAGATTTCTTTCAAATAACCGATTTACATGAAGCTTTAGCTCTTGCAAAGAAACATGAAATTGTTGTTGGAAAACATCAGCAATCAATAGGACACATTATCAATCTTTTCTTTGAGAAATATGTTGAAGAAACACTAATTCAACCAACATTTGTTTTTGGCCATCCACTAGAAATTAGTCCACTAGCCAAAAAGAGCAAAGATTCTCGTTTTACTGAAAGATTTGAATTATTTATCAACAAAAAAGAATATGCCAATGCTTTCAGTGAATTGAATGATCCAATTGATCAACGCGAACGCTTTACTAACCAACTAAAAGAAAAAGCTTTGGGAAATGATGAAGCAACAGAAATGGACAATGATTATGTAGAAGCATTAGAATATGGCATGCCGCCTACAGGTGGTCTTGGTATTGGTATTGACAGAACTGTCATGTTGCTTGGACAAATCGATTCTATTCGAGATGTAATTTTATTCCCACACATGAGAAGTAAATAAAAAAAGTTGATAGAATCAACATCCTTAAGCCTCTTACGAAGCAAAAGCCTCTTACGAGGCAAAAGCCTCTTACGAGGCTTTTTTTATATTTCTAATTCTTCAACTATCATCGCAAATATTTCTTGCGTTGTATAAATTGGATTAGAAGAGGTTATAAGTTCTCCGACCGCTAAATCAAACCGATCAATATCCTCATCTGTAAATTTTTCTTGTTTTATTAAAATATTTTCAATTTCTTGACCTAATTCTTCAATCGCTTCTTTTGTTTCTTTATCTAATAATTCTTTTTCATCCAGCGCTTCAGATAGGTCATCGAGATATAAACTATAATTAATTAATGGTGCATAATGCTCAAACTTTGTAAAGTTCCCTTTAAAATAATCCTTATAGTAAATTTTAATTTGCTCTATTTGTTCATGAAAATAACTAAATCCTGTTTCAAAGATAATCTCTAATTCTTCATCAATTTTTGTATACATATCTACCATCATCTCAATAAACCCTAAAACCTTAAACACATCGCTAAGCCGATCATAAACCAAGGATTTATTTTCAATCAACAAATCAAAAAAATCATTGTTATCTTGATAATAGCTTTTATAATCATCAACATTAATCATTATTTTTTTCCTTAAAGCATTTTTTATAAGGTACTTTTCCCTTTTTATTCGGTTTCAAATTTTTAGTAATCATATTTCTTAATGATTCAACATCACCAGTTACAATGTCTTTTTTTACAACCACCAATCCTTGTTCTGCACTCAAATAGAAATAGAATGAATCTTTTGTCTCATAAACGCCATTTACATTGTACCAACCAATTGCAACACCGCCTGCTTTTTCAACTTTACGAAGAATTCTATCTTTTGTAATTTCTAGTATTTCTAAAGTGTCTTTTCGCTCATTGGCTTCTTGACGAACAATGGAACTTGTTCTTGTTATCATAATAATCGGTGTCAACAAAATGGAAAATGCAGCTAACGACCAAACAATCATTAAATTTGTTGAATCCATTTCTGCGGATAATGAATATCGAATTGCTAAATATAAAGTAAATACTCCTATTAACATAATAAAATATATCTTTGTTGACTTTCTAAACATATGAAATTTGTAAAATGCAAGATGCATTTTTTTTGAATATTGACTTCTTACAACTATTTTATTCATTAATTTTCCCTCACAAAAATTTCTTTTTTCTTTGTTTATTATATCATAGATTGTATAAAAATGGAAAACAATATTTACAAATAAGTTGCTTTAAATGACATTCTATACTAAAATATATGTAATTAAATGGAGGAAAAACAATGGGTACTCTCATAAAAGCTCTAGTACTAAAAGAAAGAGCAAGAGTCTATCTTGCTAATACGGTAGATATCACAAATGAAGCAATTAAGCGCCACGATTTATGGCCTAGTGCTGCCTCTGTTCTAGGAAAAACAATGACCATTGGAGTAATGATGGGTGCGATGTTGAAAGGGGACGAAGGACTAACAATTAAAATTGATGGGAATGGTCCAATTGGGAATGTCGTAGTTGATGCAGATGCCAAGGGTAATGTTCGTGGTTATGTTGGTAGAGAACATGTTCATTTTGATAAAAAGCAAATGATTGATGATGTTGCAACCTTGGGTTACAATGGTTATATTGATGTTATCAAAGATTTAAAACTAAAAGATCTATTCACATCTTCAATCCCTCTTCAAACAGGAGACTTAGCAAAAGATTTTACTTATTATTTTACAAAAAGCGAACAAACTCCCTCTTTAATAAGTTTAGGTTCTTATTTTGAAACCAATGGATTTGCTGAAGTTTTGGGCGGTATTTTAATCCAATTGTTACCAAATGCTACTGAAGAAGATATTGTTTATCTAGAAAGCAAGATCATATTATTAAGTTCTTTCTCAAAATTATTAAAGGAATATCCCAATCAAGAAGACATTTTAAAACTTATTTTTAAAGAAGATTATCAAATTATCGAAACAAGAGCAGTCCAATTTAAATGTGATTGTTCAAAAGAAAAATTCGCTGGTGGAATTGCTTCTTTAGGAAAAAATGAAATTAATGAAATGATTGAAACTGATCATAAAGCAGAAGTAATTTGCCATTACTGCAAAGAAGTTTATCACTACAATGAAGAAGAATTAAAGAAAATATCCCAATATGCGAAAGGAAGAACAAAAAATGAAACCCATTAATCAAGAAAAATTATTAGCCTTTACAAAAAATATTTTAAGTATTCCCAGTCCTTCTGGATATACAAGTGTTGCCATTGAATTTTTAAAAGAAGAAGCAAGAAAAAGGAATCTAACTCACGAAGTTTTAAAGAATGGCAATCTGGTCATCACTATTACTGGAAAAGATAAAAAAATAACAGGTTTTTCCGCTCATGTAGATACCTTAGGAGCTATGGTAAGAAGTATAACTAGCAAAGGAGAATTGAAATTCACTGTTTTAGGGGGTCCTATTCTTCCCACTTATGATGGAGAATATTGCTATATTATTACTCGGGATGGCAAGAAGTTTACTGGTACCTTTTTATCTTCAGCACCTTCTGTTCATGTTTATAAAGATTCTCGTACATTACCTCGTGATGATGCTAATATGTTTGTTCGATTAGATGAAAAAGTTAAAAGCAAACAAGATGTTTTGGACTTGGGAATTGGAAATGGCGATTTTATCGTTCTTGATCCTAAGACAGTCATTACTTCTTCTGGATTCATTAAGTCTAGATTCCTGGATGATAAAATTAGTGTTGCAATCCTTTTTAGCTTAATTGATTATCTACAGGAAAATCATATTGAACCAAATAACACTTTAAAATTTATTTTCTCAACAAATGAAGAAGTAGGCTTTGGAGCTAGTTACATTCCTGAAGTGGATGAACTAATTGCTGTTGATATGGGATGTGTTGGAGAAGATTTATCTTGTACAGAATATGATGTTTCTATTTGCGCGAAAGACACAGGGGGGCCTTACAACCTTGATCTAACGAATCATTTAATTTCGCTGGCAAAAAAAGCAACTCTATCCTATGTTGTTGATATCTATCCATTCTACTCTTCTGATGTTTCTGCTGCTTTAAAAGCGGGAAACAATATTAAAGGCGCTCTTATCGGTCCTGGTGTTCACGCTTCACATGGAATGGAACGCACACATATTGATGGTGTATTAAACACTTTAAAATTATTAATTGAATATATTGAAAAAAACTAGGAATCTAATCCTAGTTTTTTAATTTCTTGATACAATCTATTGACAGGCAATCCCATAACATTATAGAAATCCCCATCAATTTTCTGTATATATTTTCCGAAAAAGCCCTGGATTGCATATCCTCCTGCTTTGTCATATGGTTCCTTTGTATTAATGTATTCTTCAATTTCACTTTCGCTCATGCTATCAATGGTTACTTTTGTTTCTTCAACAAATAGTTCAACTTGATCATTCACTCCTAAGTACACTGCTGTATAAACAAAGTGGGTATCTCCTTGTAATTCATGAATCATTTGATAAGCTTCTTCTTTATCTTTTGGTTTCTCGAGAATTCGATCTTGATGAACTACAATAGTATCAGCACAGATGACTAAATCTTTTGGGAAAATTTGTGAGATTGCTTTTCCCTTTTTTAGTGCCGTTTTTCTAACATAATCTTTTGAATTGGTAAAATCATTAATATCTTCTTCTACTTCCAACAAATAAACCTCAAATGAAATGCCCATTTGTTCTAGTAATTCTTTTCGTCTTGGTGATTTCGAACCTAATATAATCTTCATATTATTCGTGATGCTCAATTCTTCCTAATTCTTTCTCAACATTTCCACTAATCAATTTTCTTGTTTTCAAATCAGGGAAACTTCCATTGGCAAGTTCTAAAGCCCATACAATAGCTCCCGTTGCTGGGGGAACGTTTAAGGTAATAATATTGCATTTTTTGTTGGTATATTCATTTATTTTCTTGGTGAATTCTTTAATTAAAATCGGACATGACCCTTTCACCCAAACACTTCCAGCTAGTACTACATCAACTTCTTCTGGAAAATGCAAATTGATAATACAACCTCCCGCACTTCTTGCTAGATTATCTGCCATATTTTTTAAAATTTGAATTGCTACGATATCATTATTATTAGCACATTCAAAAACAGCAATGGTTAGTGTTGTCAGATTAATTTTACGTTGTGTCAGATTACTGCTGATGGCTTCCATTAAGTAATATTTATCGTTAACTCCCAGTTCTCTCATAACTATTTCTGTCAATAAAGTTTCCGGGCCAAAACGATAAGCAGCATCATAAACTGCTCTTATTGCTTGTCTTGCAATCCATGAACCACCAGCTTCATCACCAACGATCGCACCAATCCCACCAACTTGCAAATCTTTGCCATCTAGATCAATTCCTCCGCTTGATGTTCCTGTCCCATTAATAGAGCAAACTCCATATCCTTTTGTTGTTCCTGCTTTAATTCCTAAAAAAGAGTCATTGACAACTTTAAAATTATTAAATCCCAGCATTTGAACAACCTCTTCAAGTTTTGATTTTTGAAAAGGAGTATCTACTCCTGCCAAGCCAAAAACAGCAGTTTTAATTTGCTGAATACTAATATTATTTTTTGTTAATAGATTTGAGAAAACCCCATTCATCACTCTATAGGAACCTGTAAAACTATCTTGCAATCCTTCATGGCTACAAGTCCCACCACGATAAAAATCGATAAAATTCCCTGCGGTATCGAATAAAAAATAATCAGTCTTTGTATTACCGCCATCTACACCAATAATATACTCTTTCATGCTTTATTTCTCTTTCTTGAAAAATTGTGGAAGATGAGCTCGATGTGCTTCTTTTAATTCCTGATAACAAGGATATAACTTCTTATAATCAAAAACCAAAGGATTAATCATCAAAGCTCGTATTGCTTCTTCTTCATCACCTGTTAATGCCGCTACAACTGCGTGTTTTTCATAAGCTTTCATCATTAGCATATATTCTTTTATATGTTCATTATTAAAATGTGTTTTAATCGGTTTTGCTCCATCTTTTCCAATCACAGCACAGATTTCTACTGCATCATTGTCGTTCATGAAAGAGATTGCTCCTTTATTCAACACATTTACAACCTGAACATCGTTTTTATCGTTGTAAATTGCATCAACTAAATTGATTGCAACTTCTGAATAACGAGATCCACCACGTTTACTTAATAACTCTGGTTTTACATGAAGTTCACTATTTGAATAGATATCCAATAATTGCTCTTCTATTTCCATGCATACTTCTGCACGACATTTTTCTACTTCTTTTGCTTTTGCTAATTTTTGATCCTTAAAATAATAGTATTCTAGATAAGAAGAAGGAATTGCACCTACTGTTTTGATTAAATCCGCAGTGAATCCGCTGGCAGGAATATTTTTCATTGCTTCACTGTTGATTCCCTCTTGAATTGCTTTTTGTAAATAATCAACCCCATTATATTTAATGGAAGTAATCCAACTTAAGTGATTCAATCCAACATACTCAACTTCCGCTTCGGGAAGTGCCAATCTCTTTTTTAAACTATCTATCATGTTGATTGGAACATTGCATAATCCCATCATTTTAATTTTACTGTGATTTAAGACTGCTTCCGCTATCATTCCCGATGGATTCGAAAAATTAATTAACCAAGCGTTAGGACATAATTTTTCCATTTGATGAACAATTTCCATAATTGCAGGAATTGTTCTCATTCCTTTGAAAAAGCCGCCAATACCATTTGTTTCTTGACCAATTAAATCATATTTTAAAGGGATTCTTTCATCAAGAACTCGTGCTGGAAGTTTTCCAACTCTAATCTGCGCTAATACAAAATCTGCTTTATCTAATGATGCTGCCAAGTCCGTTGTCAGCACAACACGGCAAGTTAATCCTGCTGCTTTAATCATGCGCTCACATAGTCCACCGACAATGTTCAATTTTCTCTCTTCAATATCCATTAAGAACAATTCATTTACAGGTAAAGAATCTTTTTTATTAATGAAACCTTCAATTAATTCAGGGGTATAAGTGCTTCCTGAACCGATAATAGCAATTTTCAAACCTTTTTTCATAACTGTACCTCTTTTTAATTATTATATCATATTTCATTGCTTTTTTAAAGCAAATAGAAAGCAATTTTATAAATAAAAAAATGCAAAGATTTTTATCTTTGCATTAATTATCAATCACTTCAACAATCTCATACATCGCATCCGCATCTTCTTTTTTAGTTGATGTAGTTAGTGCTCGTACAATAACAATCATTTTTTTCTTGAAATAATTTATTTCTAATTTGTCGCCTATTTTTAGAAGAGTACTTGGTTTTGCTACCTTTCCATTGACAAATATTTTATCACTATCGCTTGCTTCTTTCGCAACAGTTCTTCTTTTAATCAAGCGAGAAACCTTGAGAAATTTATCTACTCTCATTATTTTTCCTCAGGATTCTCTTTTGTTTCTTGCGCTAATGCTTCACGGAATATTTCTTTCGAATCCGAATCAACACTGTTTGTAGTTGTTGTTGTCGTTTCTCCACTCATTTTTTTAGCTTCTTCCATTGCTTTTAATTGCTTTTGATAGATATCTTGTAATTCTTTTTCTTTCTCAGCAGCTATTCTTTGAGCTTCTTCTTTGGCTTTTTTCTTTTCCCACCACTCTAGACGACCCGTATTTACGATTTCATAAATATCTTCTTTTGTTAGTGTTTCAATATCCATTAAATGCTTAGCAATATTAACTAGTAAATCTTTATTTTCTGTCAATACCGTTTTTGCTCTTTGGTAACATGTTTCAATAATATTACGAACAGCATGATCGATTTCTAAAGCAACTTGATCTGAAAAATTCTTATCACTCATATAATCACGACCAAGGAAAACAGTTTGACTTCGTTGCTCGTATTGGATTGGTCCAAGTTCGCTCATTCCATATTCAGTAACCATTGCTCTTGCAATTAAAGTTGCTTTTTGGAAGTCATTATGCGCTCCTGTAGTAATTTCAGTTGTCATCACTTCTTCTGCGACTCTTCCGCCTAAAAGACCTGTAATCGTATCTAGTAGTCCTTGTTTTGTTTGTAAGAATTTTTCTTCTTCTGGTGTCATCATGGAGTATCCACCTGCATCACCACGCGGTACAATCGTAACTTTTTGAACAATTTCTGCGTTTTCTAGTTTTACACCTAACACAGCATGTCCTGATTCGTGGTAAGAAACAATCATTTTTTCTTTTTCTGAGTATTTCCTACTTCGTTTTGCTGGTCCCATTAACACTCTATCAATTGCTTCATCAATATCGTAAATTTTAATTTCACGGCGATTTTCACGTGCTGCTAATAACGCCGCTTCATTCAGCAAGTTTTCTAAATCTGCACCACTAAATCCTGGTGTACGACGTGCGATATCTTCTAAATTAATTTTTGGTGATAACTTTTTATTGCGAGAATGAACTTGCATAATTTCTGTTCTTCCCTTAACATCAGGATTACTAATTCTAATTTGACGATCAAATCTTCCTGGACGTAATAAAGCTGGATCAAGGATATCTGCTCTGTTTGTTGCTGCCATCACAATAACACCACTATTTTGAGCAAATCCATCCATTTCAACTAATAATTGATTTAATGTTTGTTCTCTTTCATCATGTCCACCACCAAGACCTGCTCCTCTTTGACGTCCTACAGCATCGATTTCATCGATGAAAACGATACATGGAGCGGTTTGTTTTGCAGTCTTAAACATATCACGAACACGGCTAGCACCAACACCAACAAACATTTCAACAAAATCACTACCTGAGATAGAGTAGAATGGAACTTTTGCTTCACCAGCAACCGCTCTTGCTAATAGTGTTTTACCTGTTCCTGGAGGACCTATTAATAAAACACCTTTTGGTACTCTTGCACCTATTTCATGATATTTTCTTGGATTCTTCAAGAAATCTATAATTTCTTCTAATTCTTCTTTTTCTTCATCACAACCTGCAACATCTTTAAATGTTGTATCGGTTTTTTTACTTAGTCTTGCTCTTGTCTTAGCAAATTCAAATGCTTTATTATTACTGTTATTTGCGTTTCTACTAATGAATACTACAAAACCAACAATTAGTGCAATTGGTAAAACGACCATAAAAATAATACTGAACCAATCCACCGTAACTAGTTTTACAATTTTTGGATTAATGTTGTATTTCAACATTCCTTCTGTGCTTAAAAGTGTTTCATTAACATACTCTATTGATAAAACAGCAGTATAATTTTTTTCATCACTATCGGCATTTAAATATATACCGTAAACTTCAAAGAAATCTCTATTGTCACCACCAATAGGCTTGATGTTAATTGACTTTAATTTTTCATCTTCTAATAATTCATGAAAATCATATTGTGTCAATTCATCTGGCTTTCCTAGTGAGTTGTTGATTAAAATAAATATCCCTATTAAAATTGCAACAAAAACAATTAGCAATCCTATATCTGATTTTCTAAATTTCCTTTGTCCTTCTTGTTGTGGCATCTATACCACCTCCTCATTTCTCATAAACAGATTTTTTTAGCACTCCTACGTAATCTAGATTACGATATAATTCATTGTAATCAAGCCCAAAACCTACCACAAACTTTGGCGGGATGGTAAATCCAACATATTTTGGCTCTAAATTACAAACGGTTCTTCCTTCTGGTTTATCTAAAAGAGCAACTATTTCAATACTTGCAGCTTTCCGATCTCTCAACAAATTGGTTACTTGTTGTAACGTCAATCCACTATCAATAATGTCTTCAACAATAATAACGTGGCGTCCCACCACAGAAGTATTCATATCTTTTGTTATTGTAACTGTTCCAGTAGAACACGTTCCTTCATAACTAGATGCTTTCATGAAATCTATTTCTAAATCGCATTTGATATGTTTGATTAATTCTGCCATAAACGGGACACAGCCTTTTAATAAGCCAATTAAAACAGGACATTTATCGTGATAATCCTGCGTGATAATCGCGCCTAGTTCTTTGCTTTTAGCGATGATTTCTTCATGAGTGAACAAAACTTCTTCAATAACTTTGTCCATTAGTATTTTCCTCCATCGATATTATAATATCTTTCTCTTTTATTTCTTTTAATGTTTCACTTTTTTTAATTCCCAAAACAGCTAATATCTCCTGTGAACTATCTTCTAAAATTAAAACTTTCTTTCTTTGTAAGATTCCAATCTTTTCATCAATTAATAAATCTTTGACTTTTTTATAGCCCTTAGAAAGTTTTATTTTATCCGCTTGTTTTCGTGAACGAACTACTAGTGGGAAGTAGTTACTATTATAACATAAACAGTTATTATTTGTAATGCTTTCTGCTGTTTTTTTTGTTACACTTATTGTAATAGTGTCATTTACTTTATACTTCTTTAATTCATCAAGAACAATATAGATGTCCTCATTCTTGAACTCTTGAAAGAAAAAATGTATTTTATTATATTCCTTTACGAATGTTAAATCCTTTTTATATAAAACTTCATTGTTGGCTTTCTTAGAATTCACTAATTTTAATAACTCCACTATATTTGCTTTCCCTAAATGGTAAGATTTTAAGAGCTCATAGAGAACTTCTGTTTGCATGTACAAAGAAAGTTTTTTAAAATCCACATTAAGAAATGAGATTCCATTTGGAACAAAACTCACCTTTTTTTCGATAAATTCATCTCGTATTTTATTCAATTCCCTGCTGGCATCATGTAATGTTTGAGAAAACTCTAAAAACTTTAAATGAACTTGTTGATCTTCTCTCATCAATGCTGGAATAATTTCTTTACGAAGGCGATTACGAGTATAAATATCTTCTACGTTAGATTGATCTTCGTAATATGTAATCTGATTTTCTTGTTGATATTTTTCAATATCAGATTTTAATATCGTTAACAATGGACGAAGGATGGTATGATTTTTAAATGGAATAATAGCTTTCATTCCTGCGTAACCACTCAACGAACTCCCTCTTAACAATCTCATTATAATTGTTTCCAGAACATCATTTCCATGATGAGCTAGTACTAAATATTGAGCCCTTTCCTGTTCTAAAACCTCTTGGAAAAATTCATATCTTCTTTTTCTCGCTTCTGCCTGAAAATTTTCTGAAGTAGCCGAAAAATCTAGATTCTTTATATAACAAAGTAGTCCATTATCCTGACAAAAACTGCGAATAAATTCTTCTTCTTGTTGCGATTGTAGTCTTCTATGATGATTCACGTGGGCAACGATAATAGAAAAGTTTTGTTTCTTAGTAAGCTTCATAAATACATGGAGCAATACCATCGAATCTATCCCTGTCGATACCGCTAAAACTATTTTTTCTCCTTGGAGATTTATATTATTATCTTTTAAAAAGGTTGTAACAATTTGTTCCATAATTTTTTCCTCTCCATATTATACTATAAATACTTGGTTTCTTCAATGAAAAAGCAAACCAAAATAAATAAAGCCCACTGAATAGTGGACTTTTTTCTTTTGTGAATGAACTTATTTGTCTAGAAAAATCTTGTATCTAAATATTTTATCATTCATGCTTTTATAATCTAACGTTCCTGAAATAATCCGATTAATTTCAGTTTTATTATATCGGTTCTCATCTGTATAACATACTTTTTGTGAACTTCCTGAAATGACGATTCCATCTGCTATCATTGTCAGGTTTCTTGGATTATAACAAGTCGTTTTATTCTCGCTTAGCACATCAATACCAAAGTAGTATTTGGAATGTAATCCAAACAAATTAGCGATTGTTCTCTTAATCGATTCGTGTCCCCTCACTAAGGATATTGTTTGAGCAGGTAGATTCCCTGATTCAGAAGCATCATATATAAAGAAAGGAACATTTAAAAGAAATTGTTGTTCCAATAGATTTCTTTCTGCTTCTTCTTCAACATACTCAATAATTGGATTAATTTCATTAATGAAAAGCTCAGGAGTTTGGTAAAACATTTCATAAATATTAATTCCACAGCCATGATCACCATACATAATAATAACGGTGTCTTCAGCTAGTCCCTCTTGTTTTAAAGCTTCAATTGCTTTTCCTATTGCATAATCGTTATAGTTTGCATGTTCAAGATAGTTAATGTACTCTTCCGCAATCCCTTCTATCCCATTAGGAAACAACAAATCTTTCTGGCCATAAAAACTTTGATTATCCTCTAAGTAGTATGGTAAGTGATTGGAAACTGTAATAGCAAAACTAAAAACAGGTTTTCCCGTGTTTTCTATTTGCTCTTTCATTTCTTTTATTGTTTGCTCGAGAAAGTCAACGTCCCCTATCCAATCATGAACCAATTTTTCTTGATAGTTAACTAAACTATTTCGAAAATATTCCTTTTCAAGAAACAAATCAAATCCATATGTTTCAATAAAATTATCCTCTCTGGAATAGAAAAATCCAGCGTTAGCGTGGGTTGCAAAAGTGAAATATTCTTTTTCTTGGAAAAGTTTAGGTAAGGTTTCGTATGTTTGATCATTATACTCATAAACAGTGTAATGATTTCCGCTAGGATTTATTCCTGTCATTGCAGTAAATTCAGCATCTGAGGTATTACCAATTCCCACTGTCGTGTAAAATTGGTTACAATAAATTGATTTATCTATGAGACGATTCATATTAGGGGTTACTTCAATATATTCTGTTCCCACTTTTATTTTTAATCCAATTAAAAAGTTGCTTTCTGATTCTAATTGAATTAATAATAGATTTTTGTTGGCAAAGATATCGCTATAGTTTTCATTGTTTTTTATTTCTTCATTATTAATAAAGCTAATTCGTGAATTCTGTTGATACTTTTGTAATTCTTCTAAGTACTCTTCTATTTTTTCACTGCTCGGTTCTTCTTCTCCAGTAATAAAATATTCGATGCTTTCTCCCAAATAAAAATTGAGCACTCCTTTTGTTTGTAATCCAAATGTCACTGTTTTGTTTTCTTCATGCCAGGTATCAATCGTGATTTGTTTGAAATATAAATCCGATCCACCTAAAAACAAAATTCCGATTATAAAAACAAGACTTGCTTGATATTTTCTTAAAGAGAACGATGTTTTCTTTTGTTTATTATTATTCATTAGAAAATATAAACCTATTATCAGAATAACGGGTAATCCAAAAATCCAGTTCGCGTTTTTCAATAATTCTACTAATGCATCAATGATAAATTTTACAGCATCGCCACTAGATTCTCCATTGAAAGCAACTAAATTATAAAATGAAGGAAACATTTTATAGTAACCATAATACATAGAAATTCCAATCATGAATATCGATATTAGTCCTGTTTCGATGACTAAAAAAATCATAAATCTTTTTTCGTAACCACAAAAAACCAGTGCTAGTGATAGAAAAACTAAAATCATTCCAAGATTTCCAAAAACACTATTGAAAAACATCACGAGTGACATTTGCCAATTATTGGTTTTATTGATCAATGGTATCATCATAACACTAATTAAATTAATCAACACAAAAAAAACAATAAACCCTATTTTTGTGTGTTTTTTAAATAATTTCATAGTTTCACCTAATTTTACCCTTGTTGATTGCTTTGTGATTTATAAAAAATAAACCAATACTAATGAGAATAAATCCACCAAGTATAAAGAACTTATCCACTTGAAAAATGTATAGTAGGTAAGCAATAAGAAAGATACCTACTAAAACAGTAATATAAATGTGAATTCCAACTCGTTTGATTCCACACCAAAAGCCAATCATATTAATCATAAAAAACAGTAAGATTAATATCATGTTTTTTGTATCAAAAATGGTTTCCAATAGACTTTGTTTTTGATTGATTCCCATAAAATCCAGGATGATAAAATCTAGGATGATATAGAATAAATACATTCCTATCAGCCAAGAAAAAACTTGAATCATTCTTAGTAAATAATCATGAAATATTTTTTTGCGCGTAATTCCAAACGATGTCTGCCGTTTTATCTGTCTATTGCTTGTGGAGAAAGAGAATAAAGCACCACCTATAATCGAACTATATAATAATGCTGTTACAAATTGGTCTTTCATAGTGATCAAATCTTTGTTTTTCTCTCCATTGATGAAGAATAAAGTGACCCCTAATAAAATAGTAAGTATAATTCCTAGTATCACTTTGAGGATTAAAGGGCGAACAGAAAAATTTTTTATCTTTTTATTTTCCATCATAATCACCAAAATAATCTTCTAATTCGTAAAAAGAGAATTTTTCGTGTTTGATTTTAAAATTATTAAATTTTTTTATTTCCTCTTTTGAATATTTATTCAAACAAATAACCATATTGCTTTCATTTATACGAAATAATTTATCGTGCAAATAAATGTTATCTTCAATTAATAAGAAACTATCCTTCCTTGGGTCTATGATCACATAGGTCTCATACTCTGTAAATATCAGCACTCGATCAAGTTTGTCTTTGAATCTTTTAATCTTATCGAGCCCAAGAATGATTCCTTCATAATTACCCTTGTATGTTAGACTTTGAATAACCAATTCTAAAATTTTTATGTTTTGCAAATAAATCGTAGGATTATTTATCGTAACGAAAGGCTTATTAAGTGCTTTAAAAAAAGCAAAATTAATCATCGAATTCCCACATTCAGTAAAGATATAGTCTGTATCAACAATAGTTTCCATTCTTATTCCCATCGTTTGTACATAGGTATTGAAAATCTTTGGGTTAAAAGATATGTTATATTTATTTGTTAGAGTCTCCTCTATTACCTTTATATTCATTGTTTTAAAATATGTTTCTTTAAAATCAAGATAAATTCTTTGTTTAAAGAAATCTTCATTATCAAAAATATCCTTGTTTTCATATAAACAAGTCCCATTATTTGGATTAATTCCGTTAATCAACAAGAAGAACTCCTCGCTTTTTTTAGGATCTCGAGAATATACTGCAAAGATTTCTTTTTTATTTAAAGAAACAGTGATTTCCATATTCTTAAATTGTAAGTTTCGAATGCTTATATATTCCATAGCGATAATCACCTTGAGTTATTATATCAAATCTTTCATGAAAAATAAAGCCTTAGAGATACTCTCAAATAAAAAACAGTTTTCTTGTATAAGATAACTGTGCTTTTTATTTATTGTAAAGTTGAACTATTATTTATTATCATTGTACTATATAAAAATAAAATGTCGCTTCCTACTTTGAATTCAATCTGTTCTTTCACATTCTCAAAACTAGTATAACGCAAATCAATCAAGTGTATTTTTTTATACCCTTCAATGAAAAATGGTGCAATGCTACTACCGAATGAATCACGGAAAAGATATAATTCTTTCTCATTCGTACTAGCTACATTTTCAATTGTTAGTAAAGGAACCGCTCCTTCTAAATAAACATCATATCCATCAATATGATGAATGTGTTCTTTATTATATACTGTTGTGTATTCAGAAGTATAGTAATTATAGACTTTTGCTCGATTAATTATTTCATTTGTTAGGTATACCAGTTCATCCGGATTAATTTTATAGGGAGCTTGGCCATAATAGCTTCCATAAAAAGGTGTCAACTTATTAATCTGATAACTATCTAAATTCGTATTTAAATTACTATTCATACTTTGTGCGATTAGCTTTACAACATCAAGAATTTTGTCTTGTTGCCAATGAATATCTGTGCGATAGAAATATTCTCCTTTTAAAAGTGGAAATAAATTGATATATTCCGCGCTAGTAATATTTTCTTGTAATAATGCTAGCATTTTAGGGTAGTCAAGTGATAAAACTCCACCATTTTGCGCTCCAAAATAATTTTTATCAGGAATAATTGCATAATATATAGATAACTTTTCTTGATATTCTTTAGAAATTTGTTCAATTTTTTGGGCGATATTGATTACTGACTTTTCATTTAGCGGATATTCTATTTTATATAGACTATCGTTGATAACATAAATCCCATTTACTTCTTTTTGATTGAATAAGTTTAGTCGCATAAAAGAATTTATCTTTCTAAAAAAATCACGAAAAACAAATTGATCAAGAAAATAAATTTCTAAATCTTCAAAATAATCTCCATTTGCAATCTCGGATATTTTTATTGAAGGTAGCTGAGCTAATTTTCTTCTTTCGCTAAAAGAAAATTCTTTATCCGGCAAAGCAATGTTTGAGATCATCACCACGACTGAAATACCAATCAGTAAGAATACTGTTATAAATTTTAAAATTGTTTTTTGCATAAGAACCTCTAAAAGCGAAAATACAAGAAAGGATTAAACGAACCGCTAATTAAACATCCCGTTACAAGAAGTAAAAGTGACACTAATAATATAGGTTCTATTGCTTGTATTATCTTGAATCCATTTTTCTTTTTTCTCAATTTAACCATTAATTGTCTGATCAATGGTGTAGACCCTACTATTGCCACTATTATAATAACAAAATAGTTACGAAGATAATAAATCGTTTCTGAATTAATAAGCGGTATCTCTAAACCACCAAACAACCCAGATAAATTGTAGAAGACTTCTTGTAAACTATTCGCATTAAAAATAACAAATCCGATTAGTACAAAGAATAAAAGATATAAATGGTGGAATATTTTAGGGATTTTATTTAGTAATTTAACGATGAATAATTTTTCAAATATTAATAAAGCGCCAAAATAAACACCCCAAAGAATAAAATTCCATTCTGCTCCATGCCAAAATCCTGTTAGTAGCCAGACAATCAAAATATTTCTTACCCACTTTATTAGATTAACACGACTTCCTCCCATAGGAATGTACACATAATCACGAAACCAAGTAGAAAGAGAAATGTGCCAACGACGCCAAAATTCAGTAATGCTCTTGGCTATATAAGGGTAGTTAAAATTCTCTTGGAAATCAAATCCAAAAAGACGACCCAATCCTATTGCCATATCGCTATACCCAGAAAAATCAAAATAAATCTGCAGCATAAAACTAACTGCCATCAACCAATATAAAACCACTGATTTATCACTTGAATCGGCAAATAGTACACCAACTTCTGCTAGGGTGTTGGCAATAATAACTTTTTTTGCCAGTCCAAGAACAAATCTTTTGCTACCTGAATAAATTTTTTCCCTATTGATGCTTCGATTTGATAATTGTTCTTCAATATCGATATATCTAACGATTGGTCCAGCAATTAATTGAGGAAACAATGCCACATACGTTGCAAATTTAAGAAAACTTTTTTGTACTTGAGCTTGCCCACGATAAACATCGATGGTGTAACTTAAAATTTGGAATGTATAAAAGCTAATTCCTATTGGTAATGCAAGATGTAGTAAACCCCATTCACTATTTATTAAATCATTAATATTCTTGATAAAGAAATCAGCATATTTAAAAAAGCCGAGAATTCCTACACCACATATGATTGAAGAAATTAATGCTATTTTTGCTTTTTTAGTTCCGCGAAACTTATCAATTAAAAGCCCATGAATAAATCCTAATAGTGATGAAACAATCATTAATATACTATAAATAGGTTCCCCAACAAAATAAAAAATTAAGCTTGCTACTAGCAAGACGAAATTTTTCCCTTTGTTAGGAACTATAAAGTATATGATTAAAACGATAGGCAAAAAATAATATAAGAAACTGATACTAGAAAAAAGCATATTGTTTCCCTAGTGTTATTTATTATCTTTTAAGCTCAAGAAAGCATCATGAATTGCTTCCCCTTCGTTATTTGACATGATTAGAATAATAACGTCACCTATATGATCAACAATGATCTTTTCTTTATCTACTCCCACGCATATCCATTTAAATGGATTAACATTATCTAATATATCCTTTTTCGCTTGTTCAATATCAACATCTTCTTTTACTCTAACTAAACAAACAGAATAAGCAGATGTGCTCCATGTTGATTCAGAAGCAATAGCTTCTTCAAAATCAACTTCAGTTCCTAAAAAATAAGTTACATTTTCATTATTAATTTCTTTAACAATCAATTCGGGAATCATATATTCTTTGAAATCATCAGAGTATTCCCCTTTTTCATAAATTTCTTTTAGGATGTCTTCCAATGAGCCATCTAATTTTTCTTCTTTTACGCATCCACTCAACCCTAATAACATTAAAAATCCAATCAATAAAAACATCATTTTTTTCATAAATATTCTCCTTGTTTAAAATGTTTGTTACTTTCATAACTACTCTTTTAAACAAAGTTGAACTTGTTTTTTCCAATATTTATTTAAAAAAGATCTATCTTACCCGATAGATCCTGTCATTTCTAGTTTGATTAATTGATTTAATTCCACGGCATATTCCATTGGCAATTCCTTAGAAAAAGGTTCAATAAAACCCATAACAATCATTTCCAATGCTTGTGCTTCTGTTAATCCACGGCTCATTAAATAAAACAATTGGTCTTCACTTACTTTTGATACTGTTGCTTCGTGTTCTATTCTTGCTTTTTGGTTTTGAACAAAGTTAAATGGAATCGTATCGCTTCGAGATAGGTTATCAAGAATAATGGTATCACATTCCACATGGCTACGAGCATTGATTGCTTTGGGGCCATGACGAACAGTACCGCGATAATTTACTTCTCCTCCTCCTCTACAAATTGATTTTGATATGATTGTACTCATAGTATTTGGAGCTAGGTGAATCATCTTTGCACCCGTGTCTTGAATTTGTCCTTTTCCAGCGAAAGCAATAGAAATTGTTGTTCCTTTTGCTCCTTCACCGTTTAGAATACAAGCAGGGTACTTCATATTGATTCCAGAGCCAATGTTCCCATCGATCCATTCCATATGAGCATAACTAGAACAAATAGCTCTTTTTGTAACTAAATTAACAATATTATTTGACCAGTTTTGAACTGTTGAATAGCGACAATATCCTCTATCTTTCACATAAATCTCTACAACAGCAGCATGAAGAGAATCTCTTGAATAAATAGGAGCTGTACATCCTTCCACATAATTTAAGCTTGCTTCTTCATCTACTATAATTAGTGTTCGCTCAAATTGACCCATTTGCTCTGTGTTGATTCTAAAGTATGATTGCAATGGCTTTTCTATTTTTACTCCTTTAGGAATATAAATAAAAGAACCTCCACTCCAAACAGCAGTATTTAATGCTGCATATTTATTATCGCTATATGGAACTACTTTCGCAAAATATTCCTTTACAATCTCTGGATATTTCTTAACTGCAGTATCCGTGTCACAAAATAAAACTCCTTGTTTTTCAAGTTCTTCTAATGTGTTGTGATAAACTACTTCAGACTCAAATTGACCAGATAATCCTCCTAAATATTTTCTTTCTGATTCAGGAATCCCTAATTTATCAAACGTTTCTTTGATTTCTTCGGGAACATCTTCCCAACTTTTTTCCACTCTATCACTTGATTTAATATAATAAATATATTGATTAAAATCAAGAAAATCAAGATTAGGCCCAAATTTAGGTTGCGGCATTTCAACAAACTTTTGATATGCTTTTACACGAATATCTCTCATCCATTCCGGTTCATTCTTAAATTTTGATATGTTTAAAACAACTTCTAAATTTAGTCCCTTCCCCGTACTATAAACCTCTTTTACTTCTGTTTTGAATCCATATTTATAGTCACCAACAATATGATCAATTTTTTCATTCTTCATCTTCTTCACCATTGATAACCTTTTCTAATGCTTTCCAAGCTACCGTAGCGCATTTTATTCTTGCTGGGAACTTAGAAACTCCTTCATAAACCAAAGCTTCTTCCAGTTCTTCTTCATCAGTAATGGGTTCTCCTTTGATCATTTTCATATATTTTTGAATCAAAGCATTTGCTTCTTCCACTGTTTTTCCCTTTAAAACTTCAGACAATACACTAGCAGAAGAACAGCATATGGAACAACCCGTTCCTTGATGATTGATTTCTTTAATGATTCCATTCTCAATTTTTGCTTCTACTGTAATATCATCCCCACAAGAGGGATTTTTAATATGAACATGAGGATATCCTTTTAATCCTTTGTTTCTAGGATTTTTATAGTGATCCATAATCACTTGTCGATATAAATTTTCTATATTATTCATGATGTTCACCTTCAAATTGTTGGAAGAACGCTACTGCTTCTTTTGTAACTGTAATTAATTTATCGGCATCTTTATAATCATTTGTCATACTAAATGATACTCTTAAAGTTCCATTTGTTTTAAGCCATTTCGTGATCAATTGAGCACAATGATGCCCTGCACGCAAAGCAATATGATCATTATCATACATTGTTGCTGCATCGTGTGGATGAACACCATCAATATTAAAGGAAATAATTGCAGTTTCAGCTGTTGGATTATACACTGTTACTCCCCTTATTGCCATTAATCCTTTTAATGCATAATTTTTAACGGCCATGGTATGTTCATGAATTGCTTCTACTTTAATCGATTCCAACAAATCAATCGCTTTTCCCAATCCAATTGCTTCTGCAATTGCTGGGGTTCCTGTTTCAAAGCGATAGGGAATATCTTTGATTACAACATTATCTAAGGATACTTCTTCATTCATATCACCACCATATAATAGTGGATTAAGTTTGTTTAGTGTTTTTTCTTTCCCATATAAAACACCAATTCCCGTCGGACCAAACATTTTATGACCGGAAAACGCTAAAAAATCCGCATCCATGTTCTTAACATCAATTTTTAAATGGGTTACTGCTTGTGCTGCATCAACAACAACGATTGCCTTATATTGATGAGCAAGTTCGATAATCTCTTGAATGGGAGTAATATACCCCATTACATTAGATACGTAGGTCAACGCTACTACTTTTACCTTTTCTGATAACACTCCTTTAAAAGCAGACAGGGTGATTCTTCCTTCTTTATCTAAGGGGATATATTTTAGTTGCGCTTTTTTTCTTTCACAAAGCTTCATCCATGGCAAAACAGAACTGTGATGTTCTAATTCAGAAGTGATAACAATATCGTTTTCTTGAAGATATTTTTCACCATAGGTCAATGCTACTAAATTCAGCGCTTCTGAAGCGTTTCGTGTGAAGATAATTTCTTCAAACTTAGCATTAATAAAATTAGCCACTTTATTTCGCGCCATGTCATATTCATCAGAAGCTTTATAACTTAATTTGTAAACTCCTCTGTGAATATTAACACCATAATCAGCATAATATTCATTCATTTTATCGATGACCTGTTGTGGTTTTAGACTTGTTGCACACGAATCTAAATAGGTTAATTCAGGATTTTCTTTATATATCGGAAACATCCTTTTCATTTGATTTACATCTAACATTCTAATCACCTTCTATATGTGTTTACTACTCCAATACTTAATATAGTCTTGAAATTTTTCATTCTTTACTTCTAATAAAAACGGATTAATGAATCCTTCAACAATCAGCGTTTCACTGGCCTCTTTGGTTAATCCACGACTCATTAAATAATATAGTTCGTCTTCATCAATTGCCCCGATAGAAGCACCATGAGAAGCCATACAATCATATTCATCAATTTGCAACTTAGGATTAGCACTAATCATCGCTTCTAAATCCATTAGTAATCCTTTTACTTTTTGGGATAGATTTGTGTTTTTTGCTCCCTTTGTAATAATTCCATGTGTGTTAACATTTAATAATGATTTTTTCTTGCAAATTGCATAATTAACCATCGTAGAAGTTGTATCAGGAACTTGGTGATATAAGTGGTATGTGAAGTCTTGTTTCTTTTCACTACTATTAATGACTACATTAATACTATCATTCACAGCTCCTTCTCCATCCAAATAAATATATTGATTAGAAAAGATTTCACCATCAAATAACGCAATACTTTTATTGTTTATTCTTGCCCCTGTTCCTAAATGAATTCTAACGTTTGTTATGATTTTTTTATCATCATCATTCCGCTCAAAATTCAAATAATCTAGACAAGCATAATCAGCAATGTTGATGTTTGTCTGAATACTTACATCTTTTTTCACACTATAATAAATTTCTTCTATTTTTACTGATATTCCAGAAGCAATATCAAATCTGATTTCAATATCTTTATCAATAAAATGAATCACTTTTAAAGCCATACTTTTTTCTATCTTTAAATCGGTGATAGAAAGCGAACTATGAATAATTTCTCCATTTTCTAGGATAACAAAATTATCTTCTTTCTCTAAAACGTCATTTTGGATCTTTTCTAACTCCATCTCTTTACTCCTTTGTGGTCTTAAAAGCACAAGATCCTAATACCGCATGAGCTTTTTTATTCACAATTTCTTCATCTTCGATTCCAAGTTCAGTTTTAATCCAGTCATATCCTTCAGCATCAATTTTTGAAATTAATTCTTTCCCTCCTGATTTTACAATTTGTCCATTCATAATGATATGAACATAATCAACATCAAGATAATCCAATAATCTTTGATAATGGGTAATAATAATCGCTCCAAAATCATCACTACGCATGTTGTTGATGTTTTCTCCAACAATTCGTAAGGCATCCACATCAAGTCCTGAATCTATTTCATCCAAAATAGCAAAACTTGGTTTCAACATCTTCATTTGTAAGATTTCATTGCGTTTCTTTTCTCCACCAGAGAATCCTTCATTCAAATAACGATGCGGTAAATCTTTTCTCATTTTCAAATCATCGACTGCTTTATCAAATTGCTTAATAAATTTGAATAAAGAGATATGTTCTCCTTCTGCAAGTCGCGCTTGCATTGCCGTTTTTATAAAATCAGAATTTGTGATACCGCTAATTTCATTTGGATATTGCATTGCTAAAAAGATTCCTTTACGACTTCTTTCATCTACTGACATTTTCAGTAAATTTTCTTCATCTAATGTAATCTCTCCTTCGGTTACTTGGTAACGATAATGCCCCATAATAACAGATGCTAATGTGCTTTTCCCTGTTCCGTTAGGTCCCATAATTGCATGAACTTCACCAGTTTTCACTTTTAGATTAATTCCTTTTAGTATTTCTTTTTCTTCAACTCGCGCATGTAAATTTTTTATTTCTAATGTTCTCATGTTATTCACCAAAAACTCCTTTATATTCATAACCTAATTGTATTACATTTTCATTAAATTCAAATTGATCTTGCAATCCTTTTGAAATATATACTTCGTATTTGTCATTATTTTTAATGACATAGACTGCTTCCAATCCGCTTATTTGACTCACAAGTTCCATTCCTTTTTCCAATCCCAATGCTAATAGAGTCGTACTATATCCATCTGCTTCAATTGATGAATCTGTGATGACACTCACACTAATCACTTGGTTATGAAAAGGAAATCCCGTTCGTGGATCTAATATATGATGATATTCTTTTTGATCTTTATCAACAACATATTTCTCATAAACACCTGAAGTTACTAGTGTCTTATCACTGAGATAAAATCGTCCATAATAATACATCTGATCTTCTTGAGTATAGCTATAACGCTCAATATATGGGGTCTGCAAAGAAGTTTTCCAACCTTTCTTTTGATAGGTTCCCATAATAATCAGGTTCTTTCCAATGTCTATTACAGCATCATGAAATCCTTGTTCTTGTAGATAAGAACGGATACAATCTGCAACATACCCTTTTACAATTCCTCCTAAATCCAGTTTCATTCCTTTGGTTTCTAAAAATACCGTTTTTTCCGTTTCATTGATTTTAATTTTATGATAATCAACCAACGGTAAATACTCTATAATGTCATCAGGAACCGTGATAGTAATCGGATTATAAATACTATAATACGATTCAATGAAATTCCATTGCTCCCACACAGGAGCAATTGTCGGATCAAATAACGCAATTCCATCCACTTCTGATATTTCAGCTACTTCTATTGCTTTCTTTAAAACAAAGATTACTTCATCACTTACAGTCGTTGGTATAATTCCTGCATTTTCATTTATCATCATCAATTCTGTCTTGTACTGATCTTCTCGTTCTTGAACATTGAATAAACGATCTATTCTTAATAAAATCTTATCTATTTCTTGATAAACTATTTCCAATTCTTCTTCTTTATCTATCGTTGTCACGATTTTCACATTGTTTACAGTATTGTAATACATATCAAAATTTAAATCGTAAATTTTACTTTGATTTGTCGTACAACCTACAAGAAAGATTATCATAATCAAGATATTGATAATCAAACCCCTAATCATCAAGAATTTAATATTGGTTTGTAATAAAATTCGTTTCATAGTATCCTCGTTTAAACTTATATTATTATAGCAAATTTTTTTCATTCTTGCTGTAAATATAATAATTTTTTTTTATGAGAAAAGAAAAACACTTGGCTTTGCCAAGTGTACAAGTCACTAAAGATTGTCTGCCCAGTAATTATAATACCCTATCACATCATCATATGCCAACGATTCAGCGGTGTATTCTAACATTTTTTGCTTTTCTTGTTCGATTAATTCATTCCATTCTTTGCTGTTCTTTTTTATTTTTGATGCAAGAATGTCCTCATAATGCTCACTATAAAAAATAACATATGGTATTTCTTCTGCCACTTTCATCGTGATCTCCTGAATTTTTTCTTGAATTTCTTGAACTTTTTTATTGTTTTTTTCCCATTCTTCGAGAACCATTTTCTTTCTTTTTAGTGTTCTTGTTGTAACAATTACTCCTATTCCAATTAGGATAAGGCTAAACACAATACTTCCCCATAAGAGATACTCATTTTTTATCCCACCAAGGAGAATCACTACAACAATAAAAATAAGCAAACATATCATTGCTCCTGTATAATAAATTTGATCTTTTATTTTTTTCTTGTTTTGAGCTATGATTGGCCAAAAATAACTGGTAATAGTATTATACTCTCTTGAATAGTAATCTTTGAGTTGTAACATATCACTTTCATATTCGCGTAATTTTTTATTTTCTCTAATTTCCATATCAATTACTCCCTTTGTTAGTATTCTAACACAGAAATGAAACGATGTAAATATTCATTCCATATTTACCAATTATAAAAAACGATAGTCGATCTCTAGACTATCGTTTTTACTGATGATTATTTCCTTGTCTTCATTTACAAAGTAATACCTAACTTCTGACAAATTGACGATTTCGACTCTAATGTTACCGCGATATTTATCATATCTACTACGAATAATCAGGTTTGAATCTAAGTACAAAGCATCAAAACGCCCTCTTATTCTTCCCTCACGAGAATCAATGCTTATAATTTTAAATCCTCTTCTTTCTCCGATACCAATTGCTAATTCACTTGTTCGACGTTTATTAGTAAATTCACGATAGATAAATTTTGTCATTCCTTCTTCAACAACTTGATGAATTGAAACAAAGTCGCCTTCATTAAAGTAAATTCTAATAATTAGTGTGTGTTCTTCTCCTAATGTTTCTTGTGCTCCCTTGATTACATAGGTTTTTCCATCTATTTCAATGATACCATCAAGACGATAGATATCATCTTTTATATCCGTCTTATTATAATTCATGATATACTCAACAATCAATCCTTCATATAAAGGTGCCTTAATTACCATTTGATATTGATAATCATCCCCTATGCTACTCTCTTCTGCTACTTCAACGATTTCATCATCTAGTAATTGTTTAATAGTATAAATATATTTATTTAGTTCTTGAGCAACACGATCAAGCTCTGTTTCTTCCGCTTGCCTTTTTGCTAGTTCAAGTAAACTGTACTCACCATTTACTCCACTTAATGTGGCTTCACTCAAACTCATATTATAAACCATATTTGCTGCTGCTGCTATTTCAAATGCATAGGTTTCATCTACTGTTTCAAGCCCTGGTATTTCACTCGCCGGTTTAATGTTATCATTATTCCAAATAAAGTAGCCAATAAAAGCCAGTACTAATATAGTAAGTAAAGAAAATCCCCATTTGAAAGATGCCTTTTTTTGTCTTAAAGAGATCGTGTGATTGATTTTATATTGCGCCTTAATATTTGCACTATAATCTACAATTTTTTTGCTATCTGCTTCGCTTTTTAAGTCATTAATAAATTTCTCATAGTTATTCATTTTCTTCACCTACCTTTCTTTTCATCTTCTTAACTGCATTATTATAAATCCACGTAATGGTTCCCAGTGGCTTATTCATAATTTGCGCGATTTCACGATGCTTTAATTCATCGACAATATGCAACAAAAAAACCTCTAATTCTTCTTTCTCCAATGTTTCCATCACCAAATCTAATAAAGGTGTTTCTTGTTTTGGTGCTGCTTGAAAGGAGTTATCATG
>JAEZSA010000102.1 GCA_023422115.1 Bacillota bacterium
TTAACTATTTGTCTTGTAAATAATTTTTCAACTGCCTTCATTCTAGGGGGACACATTCCCCCTAAAACCCCTTTAATCTTTTCTTCTTTTTTTAATTATTTAGTCTCATATCATTTACAATCATACACTTTCATATCAAATAAAACGTGATCAGTTGATCACGTTTATATATCATATTTAGAAAGAATCTCCGCTGGTGTTTTCTTTAGAAGTCTTCCTATTGGTAATAATCCTACCGCAAAATTAACTGCCCAAATAAATACTAACGCAAGAATTGCCTCGAACCAGTTGTAACTAATAAACGAAGAGAAAATAAGTTTTGTTGATAAATTACTCAAGACAATTGATCCTAAAAGATACCCCAACATAGAACTGAACAATGTCAGCAGTAAAACTTCAGAAACAAAGGTTTTGTAAACATCTGCTTTTTTAATTCCCAATGCTCGATAAACACCAATTTCATAAATTCTAGTAATTAATCTTGATCTCATTAGAAAATATAAAAAGATTAACGATGTGGCTACCATAATGAGAGAAAATACCAGTAATGTCGTTGTTGTTCTTGTTTTAGAAGCGACATAGCTTTCATAATCATCTTGATAATTGTCAACAAATTCCAGTGATTTTGCTTCTAAATAATCTTTTGCTTCTTCTTTGTTATTTGTTAGAAAACTTACTTCTCCCATGGAAGAATAAATATCTAATAGCATAGAATCAACATTTTCTACTACAACTAGTACTCCTTGTTTTGATTGGTATGTACCAACAATCGTATATTCTACTTGATCATAATCAGAAAACTTTATTTTGTCTTTTCTTTCTCCCAAACTTGCTTTAATCGCTTGATAATAATCTTCTAGAAGTAAGATTTCCTTATCTTGTAATTCTAGACCATTGACTGATTTTATTGTTCCATCTAAAGTACTGTATTCTAAAACGTCTGTATTATCTAAATAATTCACAACAAACAGGCCATCTACATAAAAATCTGTTTTTCCTCCTGATAAATATACCTTGTCATAAACCTTTAAGTTTTGGATTGTTAACAAATTAATTAACTCATCATCCACATAGATATTTGGATTGTTTGTATCGCAGATGCCTACTATTTTACCAACTTCAATTCCTGATTTTGTACAAGGCAATCCTAAGAACATTTGATAATCCTCTTGTTTATTGACTACTCCACCTGCTTGTAGAAGCGTATTATAACCAAAAATATCATTTTCTGTTAATTTATCAATAATCCATTTATCAACAACAATTCCCTCTTCTCCATCCAAACGACAAATATAATCCTCTGCTTTTACCAATTTATTAGAAACAACCCCATAAGAGCGAAAATATACTTGCATATTCATTGTTTGTTCGTAAAGGTTGAATTCAAATGAATCTATAGTTTGGGTATAACTCCTACCATAAAACCTATCTAATTGTAATTCTGTTTGCATATCAACAAGGTCTTCTATCGCTATCTTTTTGTTAGGAACGACTTCAATTAATCGACGATCACTGTAAAGAAATTCACTTTCAATAATCTGTGTTGCTTTTGAAAATGTTGCAAATGAAAGAACCACAAGAATTGCTGATAAAAACATAGTGAACAACAATAATTTTTGTTTGGCTTGTAATGTGTTTATATAAGCAAATGCCATTTTAAATGTGTCTTTTAATTTCACAACATTTCGTTTCTTATGTTTCTTTAAGTTGAGCTTTGGCAAATGATAATCAAAACTTGCTAAGGCTTCTTTTGTGATGACAGGTTTATAAGTATCTTGAATTTTTACTTCGTCATTCGCTTCAATAAATTTAATAGGAATACTCTTATCATTACTTGTAATATAGAAAGTATTATTTCTAAAAATAACATTTAATCTTAATTGTTCTTTTTTCTCTTGAAAAAAGTAATTAATATTAATATCTCGATTGCGAATTTCTTCTTTGTTGTACTCTTTTAAATAAATGTTGCGATCTTGGTTTGCAACTAATTCAGTAAGACTTCCAGTAATGTTATCTTTATCACTGATAATTTTACCATCTAAAATTTCAATGATTCGATTTCCATAAAAATCAGCTAGTCTTCTTTCGTGTGTTACTAATACAACCAAACACTCCTCTGATATTTTTTTGATAATATTCATGATTTGAGTGGTATTCTTTTCATCAAGATTTCCTGTTGGCTCATCAGCAATTACAACATCGGGGCTTTTCACCAATGCCCTAGCAATTGCTACTCTTTGTTGTTGCCCTCCTGATAATTGTTTTGCTTTTCTTTTTTTATATTTTTCCATTCCAACAGCTTTTAACGCATACTCTATTCTTGTTGATGCTTCTGCAGCATCTATACCTAGCATTGTTAGTACAAGTTCTAAGTTCTTCGCAACAGAAATATCTTCAATTAAGCCATAATTTTGAAAAATATATCCCACTTTTTCGCTTCTAATTTCATCCCATTTTTTTGCTTTATACTTCTCCATTACAATATCATCAAAAGCAACTGAACCACTGTCTAACCGATCTAGTCCTCCAATAACATTTAAAAGCGTTGTTTTTCCACAACCCGAAGGTCCAAAAAAACAAACCAATCCTTTTTCTGGTAATGTCAATGTTGCATTATTAACAACGTGAATTTCATTACTCTTATTTTTATTATAATACTTATTCGCTCTATTTAATTTAATCATCTCATTCACCTATTCGACTTTCAAATTAACCAACAAAGATTTTTTCATTAGTAATTTATTATATCTTCTTGCAATCAAATAACCAAAAAGCATATTGACAACAAAGATTAGAATATAATAATCCACTTTTAATGCGCTTAAAAAGGTTCGAGCAAATTCGCCTTCCACATTCGCCTGCAAGAAAATAAGTACACTAGCAACAATGATATAAGAAAACAAAAAGCATAGCGTGATTTCTATTTGACTCATTTTACGAATACTATTTGTATCGATCCCAATCGTTCTTAAAATGGTATAGTCTTTCTTTTTACTTAACATAATTGTTTTAACAACCAAATAAGAAATAATATAAACAACCACCAAGATAGGTGTAAAAGCAAAGATAGAATAAATAACTAAGATAATTGTTTCTAATAAAGAAAAACTACTACTATTATCATACGGAGAAAAAACATAATATTCCCCTGCTGCTTCTATTTGGCGAAGGACTTCACTATAATAATCATGAGAACGAACATTTAATGTTATTTGCTTTGTATCCTGTGTGATATAAGCTGCTGCTAAGTCACTGCTAATATAAATCGTTGGATTATAATTTTCCTCTTCAATTACCTCAACTTTTTTGTTGTTGAAATAATAATCGGTACCTTTTATTCCATAAAATCCTCGCGATATTCTTATACTGTTTTCCCCTAACCTTGTATCAAGAACGGCATCACCATATGCTTCAACTTCTTTTCCCGATTCATCTGTATAAGTTATTTTGTTTCTATTTAAATTAAGTGAAAACACTTTATAATACTCATCAAATATGCTTTGGGAGATATATAGATAGGGGGAATAGTCATCAAGGTTTGGTTCCACAATTCCCGTTATCTTCACCTCTGCTAAATAGACAAGAGAACCATAACTATATTTGCTAGGAGTTCCATATAAGTATATGGTTTTTCCTATTGTCTTTTCTGCTTCTTGTTTTGTTAGGCTGTCACGAATAATAACTTCTTGTTCATTGGTTGGAAGAGTCCCATATTTTAAATCTTTTTGACTAATATTATCCAATAAAAGCGGGAAAAAATTACCATCGAATGCTTGTGTTTCTTTTTCTTCACTATAATAAATATATTGATCTAAAATTAAACTATATTTCACAAGCGAGTCCACATAGCGCAAGTTTTCAAAATCATTTATTTCTTCTTCCGTAAAAGTGCTTTTATCTTTTTTAATTACAACCAATCGTTCTTCGTAATTATTTGGAAAATAATTGTTAGTCGATTCTCCTCGAAGAAATCCACCAAACAATCCATCTACCGAGAAAAAGGACATAAAAACAAGGAACACTATTGCTGTCACCGCTAAAGACACCATCATTAATAAGATTGTTTTTTGTGGCTGTGATTTTAAATTTTTATTTGCAAGAATAAACGCCTGTGGAATTCTTTTTCGCTTGATTTCGAGTTTAAATTTTCGTGATTCTTCGCTGTCTATCTGTTTTTTTATCTCTTTATCTTCTACGACTTCTCCATCAAAAAGACGAATGGTTCTATCTGCATATTCCTTTGTTCCTTCATAGTTATGAGAAACTACTACAACCAGCTTTTCTTTTGAGATTTCATGTAGCAATTCAATAATCTGTTTTCCACTTTTACTATCTAGGTTTCCTGTTGGCTCATCTGCTGCAATAATACTACTATCTTTTGCCAATGCTCTAGCAATTGCCAATCTTTGTTTTTCACCACCTGATAATTTTGTTGCTTTGTGATGAACATGATCGGATAATCCAACTTTTTTTATTAATGCTAGTGCTCTTTTTCTACGCTCTTTTGCCTTTATGTTTTGGATAATCAGTGCTGTTTCAATATTTTCTAAAACAGTATAACTATCTATCAAATTATAGTTCTGGAAAATAAATCCAACACTTTTTCTCCGATACTCTTCCCAGTCTCCATCGTCGAAGTAGGATGTTTCTTCTCCATTAATATACATTTCCCCTTCTTCATAGGTATCTATTCCACAAATGACATTCAGTAGTGTAGATTTTCCTGATCCGCTTTCTCCCGTAATAATAATGAATCCTTTATTGGGAAATTCAAGATTAATCTTTCTTAATCCTAAAGCCACCGTCTGCTCACTGTGATAATATTTGGAAATATTTTCTAGTTTTATCATAAAACTTTCCTCCAATTTATGATTTATCATATCATATTTTAATGGTTATATCAAATCAAGGGCGTCTAATCTAAAATAAAAAAGCCATTCTCATGGCTCTTTTATTATTCTTTTATAAATTTTTAAAATATTTTACCGATTTTCTTAAATCTTCGCTGCTTTTTACTTCTAAAACAACATAAGCTCCATCTTTTTCAGCTTGTTGTTTGAATTTTCTGATATTGATTTCTCCATCACCTAAAGTTAAATGACATGTTTTTCGATTCCCGTCATGAATATGATATTCTCTAAACTTGATTGGTGTTGTTTTTAAAACTTCTTGGAGATGATCATTATCGTTATTATCGTGCCCAATATCATAATTAAAATCGAAGCCTTCTTTCCATAATTCTTGATATGTTTTTTGAATATGATTGGGAACATACACGTTTTCCAACACCAACTCAATTTGATTTTGATTGCATATTCTTTTTGCTTGATGCAATCTTTTCTTTATATTTTCAATATAAGAAGGATATTCTTTTTCGTAGATATAATTTTTTTGCCCTGATATTGTTACAATTGGACCTTCGTTTAAATGAATATTAATTACTTTAACTTGTGATTTGAATCCTAGGATTGCATATTTTTCTAGTAAGTGTAGATAAGCATCTACCACTTCTGAGTAAGATGCAAAGTCAGCTTCATCATAAAAATGCAAGGTTGCTTCTAAATCATTTTTTACCAACAACTGGTTCAATTCTTCTGGTTTTTCTAATTGCTCACGACAATAGCCAAAGTTTAAATTCAATTCAATAAAATTCAATCCCAACGCTTTCGCAAGTGTTATGTTTTCTAAAACTGAATGATACTCATATAATACTGGCATTCCTAATTTCATATTTTCCTCACTTAACAACCCTAATCCTGATAACGCCAGGGATTTCTTCTATTAACTTATAGATTTCAAAAATGTCTGCTCCATCAATGTCGAAGATGGTATACGCCAATTCTTTTAACGACTTGTTTGTCATGTTGGCAATGTTACCATTATGGAAATTGATAATGGAAGTGAATTTATTGATCATACCAGGAATATTTTTATGATTAATTGCAAGTCTATTTTGAGAAGCACAAATTCCTGCATCTATATTGGGATAATTGACTGAATTATTGATGTTTCCATTTTCTAGATAATCAATAATTTGTCTTACTGCCATTTGAGCACAATTATCTTCGGCTTCTCCTGTTGATGCTCCTAAATGAGGAATTGCAATGACGTTTTTCATCTTGGCTGTTTTTGCATTCGGAAAATCCGTTACATAGCGTTTTACTTTTTCTACTTCAATCGCTTTTTCCAAATCTTCATCATTGACAATTAAATCACGCGCAAAATTAAGTAGGACAACACCTTTTTTCATCATCTCAAATGATTTTTTATTAATCATTTGTTTTGTTTCTGCCATTAGTGGAACGTGAATCGTGATATAATCGCATTCTTGGAAGATATCTTCAATTTTTTTCACATAAATAATGTCTCGCGATAAATGCATAGCATTATTGATTGAAAGAAATGGATCATATCCATAAACATCCATTCCTAAATCAGCACAAGCATTCGCCACTAACACACCAATTACTCCTAGACCAATCACACCAATTTTTTTGTTCATGATCTCTGTTCCCGCGAATTTATTTTTTTCTTTTTCAACAAGTTTATCAATATCAGGGGCACTTTTGTTTTCGCTTATAAAATTAATCCCTCCAACAATATCTCGTGCCGCTAACAACATTCCTGCTAGAACAAGTTCTTTCACTCCATTGGCATTTGCTCCTGGTGTATTGAATACAACAATTCCTTGGTTAGCAAATTTTTCTAATGGAATATTGTTAACTCCGACACCCGCTCTTGCAATAGCAACCACTCTATTAGGAAGTTGCATTTCGTGCATCGCAGCACTGCGAACCAAAATAGCATCCGTATTATTGATATCCTCAACAATACGATAATTATCAGGAAACAATTCCATTCCTTTTTCTGAAATATTATTTAAGCATAATATTTTTTTATTCATACGTTTTCCTCTTCAAATTTTTTCATAAAGGCAACAAGAGCTTTTACTCCCTCTATCGGCATGGCATTGTATATACTTGCTCGCATTCCTCCTACTGATCGATGTCCTTTTAAATTGATGAAGCCTTGTGCTTTGGCTCCTTTGATAAATTTATCGTTTAATTCTTCTTTATCTGTAATAAAAGTAACATTCATTATCGAGCGACTATCTTTTCTAACTGGCGATCTAAACAAACGACTTTGATCTAAAAAGTCATATAGAATCTTCGCTTTTTCCTGATTAATTTTCGCCCTTTCTGTTAATCCGCCGCGTTCAAGTAACCATTTAAATACTTTCCCACAAATATAAATACCATATGCAGGTGGTGTATTGTATAACGATTTATTTTCACTATGGATTTTATATCTCATCATCGTTGGTGTTGATGGATATACTTCATCTGCTATTAAGTCTTCTCTAATGATTACAATAACAACCCCGGCAGGTCCAACATTCTTTTGTACTCCCGCAAAGATTAACCCATATTTACTAACATCTACAGGCTCGGACAAAAAGCAAGAAGATTGATCAGATACCAATACTTTTCCTTTTGTGTTCGGTAATTGCCAATATTTAGTCCCATAAATTGTATTATTCTCACAAATATAAACATAATCAGCTTTCTCATTAATTGGTAAATTACTACAATCTGGAATATAACTAAAATTACAATCTTCACTACTAGCAATGGCATTGGCTTTCCCATACAGCTTTGCTTCTGCATAAGCCTTTTTAGCCCAAACTCCTGTTAGAACGTAATCCGCTTCTTTATTCTTCATTAGATTCATTGGAACCATTGCAAATTGTAGGCTTCCGCCTCCTTGTAAGAAAAGAACTTTGTAATTGTTGGGGATATTCATCAATTTCCTTAAATTTTGTTCCGCTTCTTCTAGTATCATCTCGTAATCTTTACTTCGATGACTCATTTCCATAACAGACATCCCTGTGTTTTTATAATTCAACATTTCATCTGCAGCTTCTTGTAGTACTTCAACTGGTAACATCGCTGGCCCAGCAGAAAAATTATAGACTCTTTCCATTTTTTCTCCTTTTCTTTCTATAGAACAAGGACAGCCATTTTCTTAATAGCTGTCACTTTTTATTATTCATGAATTTTACTAAACTATTTATTTTAAATATTGATAAATTGTTTGAACCATAACTCCAGTAGCCCCATAAAACTCTTTATAGCTAGGACTTGTATGGAATGCTGTTCCTGCGATATCTAAATGAATCCATTTTGTTTTATCTTCAATAAATCCTTCAATAAAAGCAGCGGCTCCACTTGCTCCCATGTTTCTTCCTGTTGAGTTCGTGAAATCAGCAACTTTACTTGCACGCACTTGTTTTTTAATATGCTCTGTAATTGGTAACTGCCAAGTACTTTCTCCTGTTTCCGTTGCTTCTTTCAAAAATCGATTTATTTTTTCTTGATCATTTCCAAATATTCCCGTTGTGTATTCTCCTAAAGCAACAACACAAGCTCCCGTCAATGTAGCAATATCAATCACTTCTTTGCTTCCTTCTTTCTGAGCAAAATAAACAGCATCTGCAAGTGTTAATCTGCCTTCTGCATCTGTAGATACAATTTCAATCGTTTTTCCATTCATTGCTGTAATAATATCATCAGGAAGAAGAGCTTCTCCATTAATGCGATTATCTGTTGCACATATAATCACCATGACATTGGCTTTAATTTCATTTTTTACTAAACTTTCTAACACTCCAAGAACAGTAGCTGCTCCTGCCATATCGCATTTCATCGTGTTCATCGATGTTTTTATACTATATCCCCCGGTGTCATACATAATTCCCTTTCCTACTAAAGCAAGGGGATCCTTCCATTCAGTAAGGCCTTGATATTTAATAAATATCAAGCGTGGTTCACAAACAGATCCTTTATTCACCGCTAAAAAAGCTCCCATTTTTAATGCTTCGATTTGTTTTTTATCATAAATATCAATGGTTACTTTTTTGCTATCTAGTGTATCGACCAAATCTTTAGCGTAGTTTGCCAATCCGATTGCTGATAAAGCATTATAAGGTTTGTTCACTAAATCTCTTGTATTATCAATCGCGACAGCAACATTCATCGCTTCCATAACGACTTGCTTCACTTCGTGTTTAGTAACAAACTCAAAGCTAATATCATTGTCTATCTTTTTTGAAAGAAATTCATCATATTTATAATTATAATAATGTGCATTTAAAACAAATTGGTAAGCAGCTTTTTGTACATTTAGATGGCCAATAAAACTATCGAATTGAATGATTATTTCTTTTCCCAAAGAACAATTCATAATTTTCGTTACTTCTTTTAGTTTTTCCATCGAATATTCTTCTTTTTCCCCTAAGCCGATGATATAAACTACTTTGTTTTTAATCTTAGAGAGAGTTGGAATCTTATTGACTTCCCCCACTTCTAATTTTACATGTTTGTTTTGAATTAATTCTTCAATTTCCTGATTTATATTAGAATCAATTTCAACTTTTTGATTGATAAACAAACCACACACAAGCGGTTTGTCATTATCGTTTTTTTGCGAACAAATATTAATATCTAGCATCTTTTCACCTCTATTTAATTGCTTCAACACCCATATATGGGATTAGTACTTCTGGTATTTTTATTGAACCATCTTCTTGTTGATAATTTTCCATTATAGCAACCAAAGTTCTGCCTACTGCTAACCCTGATCCGTTTAACGTGTGTACATATTCTAGCTTTGCATCTTTTTCTCGTTTTGTTTTAATGTTTCCTCGACGAGCTTGATAATCTTCCGCGTTAGAAATACTACCAATTTCCCGATAAGTATTTTGACTTGGCAACCACACTTCAATATCGTATGTTTTTGCCATTCCGAATCCCATATCCCCACTGCAAAGCGCAATAACATGGTAAGGAAGTTTCAATTGTTTTAATACTTCTTCTGAATCTAGCAGCATTTTTTCAAGTTCTTCATAAGAAGACTCAGCACTTGTTAATTTAATTAATTCCACTTTATTAAATTGGTGAGTTCTAATTAAGCCCCTGGTATCTCTTCCCGCACTTCCTGCTTCAGAACGAAAAGCCATTGTATAACTACAATGATAGATCGGTAGTTTTTCAAAATTGATAACTTCATTTCGATACATGTTAATCGTTGGGACTTCTGCAGTTGGATTTAAAAACCAATCTCCATTTCCATTCACCAATTTAAAAGCATCCTCTTCAAACTTAGGTAATTGCCCTGTTGCTGTCATACTTTCTCTATTTACAATGAATGGCGGAATGATTTCTGTATAGCCGTGTTTTTTACTATGCAAATCCATCATAAAAGCAATTAGTGCTCTTTCTAGTCGTGCTCCCAACCCCTTATAAACAACAAATCTGCTTCCTGTGATTTTTGCTGCTCGTTCAAAATCTAGAATATCTAGTTTTTCACCCAGTTCATAGTGAGCTTTCGGAGTAAAATCAAATTTTGGTGGTACTGAATACTTCCTTATCTCGACATTTTCGCTTTCATCTTTTCCAATTGGAACCGATTCATGTAATAAATTAGGAGTAATTAACAAAGCATAGTTAATCTCTTTTTCCAAACGATCGATTTCTGCATCTAACACTACTATTTCTTCACCGATATGAGCTACGCTTGCTAATACTTCTACAGCGTCCTTCTTTTCTCGCTTCAATTGCCCGACTAACTTACTTTTTTCATTTCTTTCTTTTTTCAAATTTTCAACTTTTATCAATAAGTTTCTTTTTTCTTCGTCTTTTGTTTTTACTTCCCGTAAATAACTGAAATCCTTTTGTCTTGTTGATAACTTTGTAATCACTTCTTCTACATTTTCTCTAATTAATTTAATGTCAATCATATTTTCCTCCTATAGATATAAAAAACCCTTACATATAAAAAATTATATGTAAGGGACGAATTTCTCCGCGGTACCACCCTAGTTAGACTCTAGTATCTCGCTTTAAAAATGGATAACGGTCATTAACCGGAAGGGCTCCTTCTCCTCTGAGGTAGATTCTAAGGGCTACACCTTGATTTCCACCAACCATCAAGTCTCTAAAGTGTTGTTTCCTTATACTATGTCTCATCATGGGATCTTTAATTACAACTATTATATATACTTTACTTGTGTTTGTCAAACATTATTCGTCTTTTTCATGAATTTAAAAAATCCAATGGTGTTATCTATGGTTGTCTTTACAATAACAATTTCCCAAAAACTTAATAATATTAAAACAACAATAGCAATGTTAGGGTTTTTCTTATATAACCAAAAATAAGAAACATAAGCTGTTACTAAATCAATGATAAAAGGGACTAAAGCAATCAATTCAGTTTTAAATTTATCATATGATTTGACGATTGTTACATTGTCTTCTAATTGGTTGTCATATTCTTTTGTAATTTTTTGCAGTTTCCTATTAATAAAAAGCGTCAAGAGAAGGGCAATGATAAGTCCAACGCTCTTCAAAACAACATACAAAGTATTCACAAAAGATACTCCACCTAGATAGATAATATAAATACTTTCTGTACAAAACCAATCAACGCCTAAGAAAAAAGTTAAAGCAGGAATCGTCATAATTAAAATAATAAGAATATAGATGGTATAAAGGGCTAATAGCCCTTTATTTTTTATTCTTTTTACCACATTTATTCCTTCTCTTCTTCATCGCGGAAAACATAGTCTTCATCATATGTAAAATCCTCGTTGTCTTCTTCTTCGTTGCTTTCTCCTTCTTCACTTCGCGGAACGATAGCGATAGAAGCTACTGTATGTCCATCATTTAGTTTGATAATACAAACTCCTTGCGTATCTCTTCCCACAGTTAAGATTTGATCTAGATGGGTTCTAATGATCATTCCTTTATCAGTAACAACCAATAAATCCTCATCTCCACGAACAGTTGATAAAGAAATCATTTTACCATTCTTAGCGGTTATATTTAATGCTTTTACTCCTTTTCCCCCACGGACTTGGACTCTAAAAGCGTCAACGTTTGTTCGTTTTCCATATCCTTTTTCCGTGGCGATGACGATTTCATCTCCATCGGTGTTAACAATTGCCATTCCTACCATTTGTTCCCCGTTTTCTACTTTTAATCCGCGAACTCCTGCTGCAATTCTTCCCATTGGACGAATATCTGATTCACTAAAGCGAATGGCTTTTCCATTAGAAGCGCCTAAAATAATATCCTTTTCGCCATCGGTAACAGAAACTTCGAATAATTCATCATCATTATTTAAAATAATTGCTTTAATTCCATTTGTTCGAATATTACTAAATTCTGAAATTTCCGTTTTCTTAACTATTCCACGCCTTGTGGCAAATAGTAAGTATCCATTGTTTTCTTCTTCTCTAATATTGACAACGGCAGCTAATTTTTCATTTTCATCAAAATTCAGAATATTAACAATCGGTAATCCTTTTGCAATACGACTTGAAATAGGAATTTGAAATGCTTTTAGCTGATATATTTTTCCAAAATTGCTGAAGAAAAGTAATGTATCATGAGTTGATGTAAATAAAACCCGTTCTACATAATCAGTATCTGAAATTTTTGCTCCAGTAATTCCTTTCCCTCCGCGATTTTGCGCGCGATAGGTGTCGATTGTCATTCGTTTTACATATCCCTTGCTTGTTACTGTAATGATAACATCTTCAATTGGAATCAAATCCGCATCTTCAATCACTAGATCGTCGCTTAAGCTGATCTCACTATTGCGAACATCGCCGAATCTTCCTTTCACTTCCGTTAATTCATTCACAACAATTTCTAATTTTTTATTGTGACTCTTTAAAATTTCTTTGTATTCACTAATATCTTTCTTTAAAGAAGCCAATTCTTCTTTTAACTTATCAATTTCCAATCCTGTTAATCGTTGCAATTTCATATCTAGAATTGCTTTGGCTTGGATTTCTGTTAAGTTAAATGTTTCCATCAATCCTTTTACAGCATCTTCTGTTGTCTTAGAACGCTTAATTAATTGAATAACAGCATCAATATTCCCTAAAGCAACCAACAAGCCTTCCAATACATGAGCTCTTGCTTCTGCTTTTTCTAAATCATATTGTGTTCTTCTTGTAATAACTTCTATTTGATGCTCTAGATAGCATTCCAACACTTCTTTTAGATTCAGTACTTTAGGTTGCCCTTTTACTAGCGCTAAGATGTTAATCCCAAAGGTTGATTGTAATTGTGTGTGTTTATATAAATTGTTCAAAACGACATTAGGATTTGCATCACGACGCAATTCAATGACAATTCTCATCCCCTTACGAGTTGATTCATCTTGCAAACCAGTAATACCTTCGATAATCTTTTCGTTGACTGTGATTGCAATTCTTTCCATTAGCTTTGTTTTATTTACTTGATATGGAATCTCAGTAACAATAATTTCTTTTTTACCGTTTTCCAATTCCTTAATTTCACACTTTGCCCGGACTGTAATAGCTCCATTCCCTGTCATATAAGCTTTTCTTACTTGACTAAGACCCATAATACATCCCCCCGTAGGAAAGTCAGGACCTTTAATATGAGTCATTAATCCTTCGATTGAAATTTCTGGGTTTTTAATCAAAGCAAGAATTCCATCTACAACCTCATTTAGATTATGAGGAGGAATATTGGTAGCCATTCCTACCGCGATTCCGGTTGCTCCATTCACTAATATATTCGGAAAGCGACAAGGTAAAACGATGGGCTCTTTTTCACTTCCATCATAGTTGTCTTGGAAATCAACGGTGTTTTTTCCCAAATCACGAAGCAGTTCCATAGCAATTTTGCTCATTCTTGCTTCTGTATATCGCATTGCTGCTGCTCCATCTCCATCAACCGAACCAAAGTTTCCTTGTCCGTCAACTAATGGATATCGATAACTAAAATTTTGTGCCATTCGAACCATAGAATCATAGATTGCTGAATCCCCATGAGGATGATACTTACCCATGACATCGCCGACGATTCTCGCCGATTTTTTATATGGTTTATCCGATGCAACACCTAATTCATCCATAGCAAATAGAATTCTTCGATGAACTGGCTTCATTCCATCTCTAACATCGGGTAGTGCTCGCGCAACAATGACGCTCATGGCATAACTCAAGAAAGAAGTTTTCATTTCTTTTGCTAAATCAATTTCTTTGACTCCGCCTAAATGGTGTCCATCTACAACATGGTCAATAATTTCTGGATCTTCTTCCTTATTTATCGCTTCTTCTTTTTCTATTTCAGAAAGTTTCTTTTCCATTTCTTTTTCCACTTTGCACCACCACCTATACGTCTAAGTTTTGAACATAAACAGCATTTTCTTCAATAAAATCTCTTCTTGGTTTAACATCATCCCCCATTAGCATACTAAATATCGTATCTGCTTCAATTGCATCATCTAATGATACTTGCAATAAGGTTCTTGCTGCTGGATCCATTGTTGTTTCCCACAATTGTTCATCGTTCATTTCACCTAATCCTTTATATCGTTGAATATTAGGCCTAGATGCTTTTGGGAATGTTTCTAATATTTTTTGTAATTCCAAATCACTATACGCATATTCCAACCGTTTTCCCAACGATATTTTATATAATGGCGGTTGCGCAATATAGACATATCCTTTTTCAATTAATGGTTTCATAAATCGATAAAAGAACGTCAACAATAATGTTCTAATATGTGCTCCATCGACATCGGCATCGGTCATGATGACAATTTTATGATAACGAGCATGATCAATATTAAAATCATCTCCAATTCCTGTCCCAAAGGCTTGAATCATAGAAATAATTTCTTTGTTTCCTAAAACTTTATCTAATCTTGATTTTTCAACATTTAAAACTTTGCCTCTTAAAGGTAAAATAGCTTGAAATTCGCTATCTCTACCTCCTTTAGCGCTACCACCAGCAGAATCACCCTCGACAATATAAATTTCGCTACAACTAGGATCCTTGGAACGACAATCTGCTAGTTTAGTCGCAAAACCTAATGTCTCTAGCGGTGTTTTTCTTCTTGTCGCATCTCTTGCTTTTCTCGCAGCAACACGGGCTCTAGAAGCCATAATTGCTTTTTCAATAATATTCTTTGCTACTGTTGGGTTTTCTTTTAAAAAGGCTTCTAGTCCATCGGATAAAATTTGTGAAGTGATTCTTCTTACTTCCGTATTTCCCAATTTTGCTTTTGTCTGACCTTCAAATTGTGGATCAGGATGTCGGCAACTGATAATGGCGGTTAATCCTTCTCGGACATCATCGCCAGTAAACCCCTCATCTTTACGAAATAGATTGGTTTCTCTTCCATAAGAATTCAATACCCTTGTTAAACTACTGCGGAATCC
>JAEZSA010000027.1 GCA_023422115.1 Bacillota bacterium
GGATAATGTCATTCCATTTTTCACACGTTGATATTCTTCTTCATTCAATTTGACTATTTTTCGATCCTCCATTGCCTTTAATGGAGAAATAATTTCATATTTTCCTTCTGCGATTTCTGATAACAAAAAACTTTGGTCAAGAGTGAACTTTCCTGAAGCCAATCGTCTTAACGCACTCATATGAGCAGGATAATTGAGCCTATTTCCTATTTCAGTACATAATGTTCTAATATACGTTCCTTTTGTTACTCTTGTTATAAAGGAAAATTTCAAAGTGCCTTTTTCAGTACAGATTGCACTTATTCTTTTTAATTCACCAATTTCAATCTGACGTGCCTCGCGTGGGATGGTAATCCCTTGGCGAGCTAGTTCATATAATTTTTTTCCTGATGATTTAATCGCGGAAAACATTGGAGGAATTTGTTCTTGTTTCCCCACCAAATCTGCTAATACTTGATCAATCATCTCGACATCTAGTTCTTTAACTTCCCTTGTTGCAACAATTTTTCCCGTGCTATCTTCTGTATCCGTCGCAATTCCTAATGTGATTTCTGCTTCATAGATCTTTTCTTCATTCAACAAATAAGAAGAAAGTTTGGTTGCTTCTTCTAATAAAACAACTACAACTCCAGTTGCCATGGGATCTAATGTCCCAGCATGACCTACCTTTTTCAAATTCAAACTTTTTTTGATCCGAGAAACAACATCTTGTGATGTAAATCCTTGTTCTTTATTAACCAATAGTATTCCATTCATGTTGTTTCATCCTTTCTTATCCGATAATTTTACAAATTTCTTCGGGAGTATTCACGATATAAGAAGCTCTATTTTGTAATAATTCTTCTAGTGTGCGAAAACCCCATGTACAACCAATACTCTTTACCTTTGCATTGATTGCTGTTTTCATATCAATATCACTATCACCTATATAAATGGTTTCTTTATTGTTTACCTGTAGTGTAGCCATTGTTTGCCATACTACTTCTGGATTGGGTTTTAAGGGAATGCCCTTTCTTGCTCCAACTACCTGATGAAAAAGGCCTTCAGGAAAATAATACGCAACGACTTTTTCCGTATCTGCTTGTGGTTTATTTGATATTACTGCCAACTTCATGCCTTTTTCTTTTAATGCTATTAACAAAGGAATAATTCCCGGATAAGGTTTGGTTTTATTCTTCTGACATTGTTCATAGGCACTTAAGTACTCTTTTTTAATTATAGTAAAATAATCAGTTGATAATCCTCTTGCTTTCAAAGCTCGATCAATCAATAAATCGACACCACTCCCAACAAAATACATGACTTCTTTAATGGAATAACTAGATAATCCTTGTTTTATAAGCGCGAGATTCAAGGCATCTGTGATATCTTCAATGGTATTTAGTAAAGTCCCATCTAAATCAAAAATGACACATTTTATTTTATTCATGATTTACTACCTCAATATTACTTGTTATATTATACTGTTTTTTTACAAAAAATGCAATTAAAAAAGCTTCTAGGTTGTCCTAGAAGCATCTATCTTATCAATCAAAATGATTGGCATCAATCATGGTGATTGGTATTTTTCGTTGCTATTACGGAAATTAATATTTTAATTTATCGCAATATTGATAATCTTCGTAATTGCAAGCCTTTTTTTCTTCATCTTTTGAGTATCTATCTATATCATGATAAGATGTAACTAAATAGATAATCCCCTTGATACTGAAGAATGATAACACCAACACTGCTATTACAAGTAGGATATTTTCTAACATTTTTATCGCCTTCCTTTCTGACGATAATAGTATATCATACTTTTTCATTCTTGTTTCATGAAAACAGTTTCTTTTTTCATGAAAACGTACTCATTATTTTCAGTATACTATTTTACTATTTTTTCTAAATCTTGAATGAATTGATCGCACATCATTATATCTGTTGCCCATGAGGTCACTAACCGGATGGTACTCTCTAATGCTCCAGGAGTCCATATTTCAAAATCATAATCTTTTTCCAAATCAGCAATGACATCATTTCTTAATGTTAAGAAAATTTGATTCGTGTGATTGTGAGGAAGATGAGATAGATTCAGCTTCTGTATTCCTGCGATTAATTGATCGGCACACCTATTGGCATGACGAGCTTGACACAAGTACAAATCATCTTCTAATAGTCGTAAAAACATCTTGGCAACAACATAACTCTTCGCTAACATTCCCCCTTTATTTTTTAAATGGTAGCGAAAATTCTCTTTTAGTTTTTCATTCTTGATTAATAAAGCTTCTCCATATAAAACTCCATTTTTAGTTCCTCCTAGATAAAAAGCATCACTATATTTAGCCATTTCTACTATCGTATAATCCGCATTTTTTGATGCTAAGGCGGCGGCTAATCGTGCACCATCAATGAATAAGTACAATCCTTTTTCTTGGCATAATTGGTATAATGCTTTTAGTTCTTCTAATCGATACACTGTTCCCAATTCGGTTGAATTAGAAATATAAACAAGTTTAGGGATTACCATATGACAATCGCTATGCTTTATCAACACTTCAAGAACTTCTTCTGGTGTTAATTTTCCTTCTACTCCTTTTACTGTCAATATTTTATGACCACTTCCTTCAATTGCTCCTGTTTCATGAACATTGATATGTCCCGTATCAACAGCAATGGCGGCTTCATAATGACTCAAGGCTTTGTCAATTAAAATCATATTTGTCTGTGTTCCTGCACTAATAAGATATAAATCTAGATCCTCTTTGGTTAATTCACGAAACTTTCTTTCCAATTTTTCCGTATAGGGATCAAATCCATATCCAACTGTTTGTTCATAAGCACTATCTAGTAGTACTTTAATGATTTCCGGGTTTCCTATTTCTCCATAATCATTACGAAAACTATACTTCATATTAACACCTCTTTAATTAAATTATAGCAAAAAAGTGATCTTTTGTAAATGCAATTTAAAAGCTATGAATCATATTCATAGCTTATTTTTCGGGGAATTCTTGATGATAGGATTCAATTGATTCCGCGATAATTCTTTTTGCTTCTATAGATCCAGAAATTTCCTTTACAAAGGTCTTTTTTCCTTCTAATTCTTTATAGATTGTAAAGAAATGCGTGATTTCTTCAAACATATGCGATGGTAATTCACTAATATCTTGATACGTATTTAACGAAGGATCATCAGCAGTAATGGCAATAATTTTTTCATCGACTTCATCAGAATCAATCATTTTTAGAATTCCAATCGGATAGGCATTAACCAACGCTAAGGGAACAATAGGTTCTGTACATAAAACCAACACATCTAGTGGATCACCGTCTCCTGACAATGTTCGAGGGATAAATCCATAATTATTCGGATAATGTGTCGAAGTATATAAAACACGATCTAGCATTAATCTTCCCGTTTCTTTATCTAGTTCATATTTCATTTTTGAACCTTTTGAAATTTCTACACAAACAACAAATTTATCTTTACTGATTCGATTGGGATTAATGTCATGCCATATGTTCATTTGATGGTACCTCCTTCGCAAATTTTACTGTAAATGTGGTTCCTACTCCCACGCTACTATCGATGAATATCTTTGCTCGATGAACAACACAAATTTTTTTAGCGATTGTTAAGCCCAAACCTGTTCCTCCCGTAGAGCGATTTCTGCTTTCTTCAATGCGATAAAAACGGTCAAAGATTTTATTCATGTTGCTTTCATCAATTCCAATACCTGTGTCGATCACTTTTAAAACGACATCATTCTCATTTTCCTCTAAACAAACAATGACTTTTCCTTTTTCACGATTATATTTAATTGCATTCTCTACAAGATTGACCAGTAAATGGCGAATCAAAGATTTACTACCCTTTATATGTACATCGATGGTATTTTTTTCAATTGATATGGTATTTCTACGACTATAATCTTGATAACTATCCACTACATCATCAACCAAAGCCTTTAAATCGACATCTTCTTGCAATGAAATAGTACTAGACTTATATTCTAAGTTTGATAAATACAACAATTCATCAATGGTATTTTTCATTCGAATCGATTCTAAGTAAATTCGGCGCAGATATTCTGTTGCCTTTTCATCGCATTTTCCAGCTCCATTTAAAATCAATTCTGAAAACCCACTAATAGTCGTGATTGGAGTTTTTAACTCATGAGAAGCATTGACGATAAATTCAGCTTTGATTTCATCATTTTTACGCTCTTCTGTCACATCAATAATCGAAATAAATAAAAGTAATGATTCTTGTGTACTTTGATCCCATTTACTCATTAAAAATGTTAATACAAACGAATAAACTTTCCCTGTCTTTTCATCGATATAGTCAAAATAATCATCTTTTCGTTTGGAAAATCCTTGTGATATTTTTTCATTTAAATAATGATTACTGATTATTTTAGTAAATTCATCGGGTCTATTTCCCCAACACTCTGCTTTCAATAATTTACATGCATATTGATTAATAATCAGTAATTCTTTGTTTTCATTAATAATCAGTAATCCTTGTTGCATATTGTTAACAATAAAGTTTACTTTATCGCGTTCATTACTTATTTCAGAAATATAAGCATAAATATTTTTATTAATTTCGTTAATGTTCTCCAGCGCTTCACTTACTTCATAAAATTGATGGTGGGTATTAATTTGTTGATATTCTCCACTATTGATTGTTTTTAAATTATCGCTAATCATTGAAAAGGCATTTTCAATGGTTGAACTGGTCTTTCGTGAAGAGTAAATATCTACTAACAATACAAAAATAATTAGAATTAACATATAAAAGACACTGTTAAGGATATAACTTTCATTATCTTGAGCTGCAATCGCAGTTCTAACAATAATATCATCGTTTATTTTCGTGATGTAGTAAATTTCTCCTTCTATAATATAAACCCTATTTTCTGCTTTTATTTCCTCAAGATAAGAAAGTTCTTTTTCCGTGAGAGTAGCAATAATGACTTCATCCATACTATCATTGGTACTATCAATCACAATGGAACCCAAACTATTAGCAACAACAATTTTAATCCACGTTTGATCCTGGGTATAACTATCCACAATCGCAACAATTTCTTCTTCTGTGATACTATCTTTAATTTGTTTGTTTAGAATGGAAGAGATATTTATTAAATTTTCTTCTAAATTTTTCCGATTATAATAGGAAGTAATATATAAAGAGAGAAAGAAAAATAAAATTAAACTAATAATAGTGATTGTTAAGTTACGTCTAATAAGTTGATCACCCATATTATTTCTCCTTCTTAATAATTAATGATATACCCAATACCCCGAACTGTTTCAATGTAAAGATCCATTGTTACTTTAGTAAATTTCTCACGAATGGATTTAATATGCATATCTAATGTTCTCGTTTCTGCTAAGTTTTCGTAACCCCATATGATATTTAAGATTTTATTACGAGTCATGACTGTTCCAGCATTCTTAATTAATACCTTTACTATCTCATATTCAGTAACAGTTAGTTTAATAATTTCTCCCTGCAATGTGCATTGATGTTTGGTATCATCAAGTTGTAATTCACGGACAGAAAATAAATCTTCAGAAACGCTCTTTTTTACAACTTTTCCGAGATTTGTTTTAATTCGTGAAGAAAGTTCCAATACACCAAATGGTTTGGTCATATAATCAGAAGCTCCTAAATCAAGTCCTTTTACAATATCTATTTCTGATGATTTTGCTGAAAGAATAATGACAGGAATATCTGCTAAATTTTGGCTATCCTTGATATACTTTAAAACATCATATCCATTCATATTAGGAAGCATTAAATCGAGAATAATTAAATCTGGTTTTGTTATCGCTAAGTCCTTTAACATTGATAATGGCTCATAAAAGCCCTTGTTTTGATAGCCATTGAGTGATAAAGTTGCTTCTAGCAATTCAGCAATATTTTCATCATCTTCAACAAAATAGATTAATTCTTTCATTGTTTTTCCTCGTTTCTATAGTCTTAAATACCTTTTTCGATAACAATAATAAATTCCTAGTAACATTAAAGATATTCCTAGAGCAATAAAGGGAACTGTCAAACCATATTGTTTCTCAGTATATACATTACCTTCTCCAATAGCTGGAATTACTTGCGGATTATAGGGTAATCCATATTCCAAGGCTAATCCTTTAATATTCAACATTTGAATAACAGGAATATTCATCTCGAGAAAACGATCAATGAGTCCTATTTTAGTTTGCTCTCGTGTTAAATTGCTTTTCATATATGTTGGTATGATTAATCCATTTTTCTCAGAAAAGCTTTCTTCATCTTTTCCCATGGAAACCAAATTTCCCCCAACATTAATAATCATTTTTAAGTCTGGTAATTGCTCTGTTATTTTATTGATTCGATAATTAATATTCTCAACATAATCCTCTATAAGAATCAGTTCCGCTGAACTATCTTCAATTTTTTGCAATAATTGATTGCGAATATTTTCGGGAAATTCAGTTCCTAAGTCTGCTTCTCCTCCCAGAGATACATAATCAATATCTTTAGTAAAATATCCATTTTGGTTTAATCGCTCTGCCATATCTAAATAGGTAAAATTTGGATTATTAGCGCCATAGCTGGAAGCTCCAAGAGAAATCATGATACATGTTTTTAAATCAAAGACTTCAGCTGCTGCCATGACACAAATATTAAGGGCAGGAAACGAACTTGAAAACACCATTACAACTTCATCTCCTTGTTTTATTCCTGCTTCTTTAAACATATCAATAATAGTAGCAGCAAAATTGGGATTGACCGATGTTTTCTTGGACTGTAGGTTCCCTAGCGTTGTTGTAATTACTGTATAACGATCTCCAATCATCCCTGATTGATAGGTATCTTCGGGTGATAAAGCAATCCCAATTTCTTCTTTGTAAGCTTTAATTTCTGCCATTGCATCACTTGCCAATGTAGAAGCTGCTATTTTTTCATCATAGTAACGACATTTATCTTCGGTTGCGCTTGATTTGGTTAATAAGAAGGCAACCACCAACAACAATGCCCAAATATAGAAAAAATAGTCAATATAATTTGGATTCCTTTTCATATTAAGCCCCTAATTGTTGGTACACAAGGATGATTAGTTCCAATAAAACAACAACAATAGCTAGAGCAGGAAGGGTTCTTTTTATTCCCTGTTTATACATATCGTTGGCAATAATACCAGCAATGCTATAACCAATAATTGACATATTCAATAAGCTGATTGAAAAAGAATTCAATAATAGTTGTAATAAGAAATTAATTAGGATGCTAATTAAAATTAAAACAACAAATCTTCTTTTACCAAATATAACCAAGTAACGGGAAATGAATTTCACCACTAAATAGCTAATAATAGCAACAATGACCGTATAAATCATCTTATCGAATTGATTTACATACAAAACCATTAATCCAGGAACAACAATTCCTCCTGGCGAAATGTCTGTAATTTCATAAAATATAATACTAACAATAATTCCTAAAATAATTATATTAATCATCATATTGAACACCATTTTTTTCAAAATATTGGAGGATTTTTAAACCCATCCCATAGATATTTCCAATTCCAAAAATTACTTCTTCATTTTGTAAATCCTCTATTTTTTTCACTTCTTCAACAATCATTTCTGGATAATGTTTATGAACAAATCGTTTCACATAGGGCTTACTGGAACCACAAATAAGCAATTTTTTAAAGTTTAATTCTCCCAATAAATTCAAACTTTGGATGGTTCGAGTAGGACGATCATTACGAGTGTTTAAAAGAATCGTAATCTTATCGGGTACAAATTTTTGTGTTACTTCAGAATATACTTTTTGCGTAGAGGTAGCATCATTGACAGAAAAAGCATTTAAAAAAATTGTTTTTTTCAAGCGAATCATCTTAAAAGCACCTGGGTCGCGATAGTATTTTTTCATTCCTATCAAGTAAACTTCTTTATCAAGCGATAATATATCTGTAATAGCCCAAGCAAGATTTAGATTATTATTGAAGGTTTCTAACTGATCTTCAGCAAAATGCTCTTCAGCAACCACAATTTGTACATCATCATTCCCAATTATTCGCGAATATTTTTTATAATATTCCTGATCTCCAATCACCAAATATCCTTTATCCGGAATTGTCTTTGCTAGTGCATCGGCAATTTCGTCGCGATTCGATCCCATATCACCAATGTGATCGAGTAAAACATTAGTAATAACGGTAATATCTGCATTTAACATTCGATGTTGAGTAATGTATTGTAATTCAGGATTAACTGCCATACATTCGATAACAAGTATCTCCGCTTTCTCTCGATAAGCTTGATGCATTATTTTATATTGCTCCCGAATATTCGCTAATCCAAAACGTTTTATTTCAATTTCTTGGTTCTTGGTATTAATCATGGTTGGAATCGTTCCTGTTGTTTTACTGAATACTCGATAACCACATTCTCTTAATCCGGCATCAATTAATCTAGTGGTTGTACTTTTACCTCTCGTTCCATTGACATGAATAATATGTTTAAAGGATTTTCTAATTTTCATAAAATAAAATCGTTCAAAGACAATATAACCTAGATATAAAGTACCTAGTGTAATCGTTGTAATTTCTATAAAATTCATATCTTCTCCTAATCAGATTCTAACAGAATCATCAATGGTTCCGTTACCGAACTAATTGTCGTGATTTGATACATGGATACTTCATTTTCACGAGATATCTTTGCAAGAAAGCCATCACTGTTTCCTGATTTCACAAAAATATTAATATCGGAGGCAGCAAAAGCAACCTCAATCAAGCCATCAGATGTCGTTCCTCGTCGTGACATTCCACCAAGATGCCAAGAAAGCAATGTTATCTTACCACTTTCTTTCAGGGCAACGAATTCTTTCGCTCTAGTTAATTCAGAATTTGTTGTGATTCCAGCATCACTCATTGCTTTAATACTACAACCAACAATTAAAAAAACAAGAGCCGAGGATTCCACTTCGCTTGCTTTTAATTCAGTATTATATACATAAGTAAAACTATATTTTTCATCTTCCGCTAAATGGACAATATTTATCATAAAATTTTCAATATCAATTGATTGCCCAATCGAAGTAATATAGACTTTCTTATCTTTCATAATTCCTCGATACTCTTCAGGAATTTCAAACACCCATTCATCTTCATTGGGAATTTCATTATCTTTAGTGCATCCCAATAAACCGATTACGGTAATAAGAAGAATGAATAGTAAATTGATTTTTCGAATCAAGCAAATCACCTCTTTATTGTTCTTACTAATAAGTAGATAAATCCTTGCAACTTATCTCATTATTACTAATCACATATCATTAATTATACCATAATTAGCAGTATTTTCCAATGGAGAATGACAATTAGGAAAATGCCGTGCGTAAATTAAAGTGTGGCAAAAATCTACGCACGGCATATATTCATAAAATTATATTAGTTATTCAGTGGAGTTAAACTTGCAGTTGAAAGATTTACAATCGCCATTTGATAGTATGTTGATGTTTCGGCTGATAAAACAACATACAAGGTACCAGTAAATTTAATTGGACCGACAGCATCTTTAGGACCTACAAATGGTCCCGTAAAACCAAATAGAGTTTTCCACCAATCGCTACCTGCATTAAATTCATTGATATCACTCTTCAAAGCGAATGTTTTTGCATTATACTTCGTACCATCATTATCTACTGCATCTTTATTAAAGAATAATTTAATATTGAAAGGAAGTTTTGATGAAGAACCCCCTGTACAAATTGGATTGTCAGTAGTACCAACAAGTTTAATCAATTTACCAAATTGTAAATTATTAGCAAATTCTTGCATTTCTGCATTTGTTGAAATAGTGATTGCACTTTCTGTATCCCATGTAATTGTATTACCAGAACTTGAAACAGTAATTGTTGATGTTGCTGAAGCTTCAACGCTTTGGCGGTTTCCAGCAATTGCAAATGTAGCCCCTTCAATAACAACCTTATCTCCAACAGCCAATAAATTACCATTACTAGCTTGATATTGACCATGAGTACTTGTTCCAATTAATTCCAACCCATCAATTAAAATGGTTTGATGAGTAACTTCATCCATCAATACGATACCACGTAGAATTCCACTTGTGTTACCATCTGCATGATAAGCTACTATAACTCCAGTAACACCCAAAGTCATACCAGCAACTCCTTCTTCTAAAGCTTTTGATACCGATAATGGAGCTGCTGCTGGAACTGGGAATACCGTTACAGTATGTTCATACATTCTTGCTTGACCATCATAAGTAAAGGAAGCCATTAATTTTACATCAGTATTTGCAGTAACTGTACCAATTGTCCATGTTGCTGGATCAATTAATGTGTTATTTTCTGAAGTCCAAGTAATCGGACCAACTACTTTACTATGTGTTACTGGTAAAGAGAAATCTGTACTTTGAGAAACAACAGTTGAAGGTAGGGTACGAGCCAACAAATCTGTAAATTGTTCATAGGTAAGAATTCTTGACATTGTACAATTTTGAGCGTTGACAATACTCATTTGATGGTAAGTACCTGTTGTATATCCTAAAACAACATACAAATCCCCTGTTACTAAAATAGATGGATTGGTATCAGAAGGACCTACAAAGGCAGTAGGAATATTAAACATCGTGTTATACCATTCACTACCCGCATTGGCTTCATTTGTATCACTCTTTAGTGAGAAAGTTTTTCCATTATATTTAACACCATCATTATTCACTGCTTCTTTATTGTAGAACAGCTTAATATTGAAAGGTAATTTAGAAGATGATCCACCTAAGAATAATGGATTTTCTTCTGTACCTACTAATTTGATGATGGCTCCATAAACTAAATTATCAGCAAGAGCTTGCATTTCCGTGTGGTTTGTCACTACTATTGCGTTTTGGTAATTAATCGTTTCTGTTTTCCCTAATAAAGTAACGGTACTATCTGCAGTAACTTCAATATAATTACGACCTGTTTGCTCTGGACCAGATCCAATTGCTGGTGTATTCAAATAATAGGTACCAACAACAAGAACTTCATCACCAACAGCAAGTATATTACCCGAACTGTCTAGATATGCACCATATGTACCACCTAAACTACTAATGCCATTTACCATCACAGTTTTGCCTGTCGCATTATCTAAAATAACAACACCCATTCTTGTATCAACTGTATTACCATCAGAAACATACCCAATGATAGTACCTCGAACCTTAACTGCTTGACTATCGGTACCTGAGGTTAACAATTCAGTTACTGACATTGCTTCTGCTTTTAAGACAGATACTTTATAATCGCGTGTATAGGTTGTACCTTGATATTTAAATGTTGCAGTCAAAGTAACCTCTGTATTTTCACTAACTTCTGTTACTTTACCTGTTAAAGAATTAATTACATTGTCATCTGAAGAAGTCCAAGTTACGTTCCCTTCAACCAGTTCATGAGTTGTTAATAAATTAATTGTTCCATTTTCAATGGTTGCTGGTAAAGAACGAGATAATGATACACTAATGGCATCAACACCTGACACTTGATAACAATCCCAATCAGGAATAACAAAGGCTAAATAGGTATCAGAAACATATAAAGCATAGGCATAAATAGTGACATCAAATTGTTTTGCTCCCGCATTGTAGAATGGAATATCATACATTGTATGCCATGTATCACTACCAAGTGATTCATTTTGAGCGGCAATTAAGAAAGCAAAATAGTGAACATTTGTTCCTGTACCATGACCAGCATCACCGCTTTTGGTATCATAACCCAAACGAACCCAATTTGTTACCGCTGGTGTACTAGATGTAGAATAATTCATATATGGATTAACAAACTTAACTAATTTATTAGCATAAGCATCATAATTATTGGCTAATTCTAGATAACTAGTTGCATCCTCTAGTGCTAAAGCATTTTGATAATCATGGGTATATGGATTATCTTTTGATACAATTTGCAGTTGAGAAACATCCATTACTGTCGTACGACTAGCAATTCTAAATTTTCCTGTTACTAGAATTTCATCACCACATTCAATTGTCTTGAATTGGTCATCTGTACTTAAAATCAGTCCATCTCCGGTTTTTCCAAAATCAACTGTGATTATTTCATTGCTATTCATATCTTTTACAATGAAAGAACGAAGACTCTCAGATTGATTTCGAGCAATTCCCACAACAATACCACGAATAATAACAACACTCATTTCTACTGCTGGAGTATCTGTGAATAATTGGGCAACACTTCGCTCAACAATTGCTTTTGATGTAATAACATAGTCCATTGTTTCTGATTCAAAACCATCGGAAATAGTTAATTTAAAAGTAATTTCATGATCAACACTATCAATCTTTACTGTTACTAATCCCGTTGTAGCATCAATGCTAACATAATCATTGGCTACTACATCCCAAGACATTGTGATGTAAGATTGAGTTGGATGCGCTGTAGGTAATTCTAGTGCACCAAAAATTTCACTTGGAACAACAGAATTAATGTAAGTTAATGCTGCTTCTTTGATACTAGCAAAAGTTAATTTGTCATCTGCGATATCACTGGCTGCTCCTGTAAAAGAAACAATCCAAACATTATCAGAAACACTAATTTTATGAGTGATTACAGATAATTTTACTCTTTGATTTAGCTTAGCTTCTAAAGCATCCACTGCTGAGCCATCATTAATGAATAATTTATTTCCAGCATCATCAACAATTTGATATACATTAGCTGTTGTTTTAGTAATCGTTCCACTTACTTGATACAAGTTAGCATAAGTACCTATTTTTGCTGTTGCATCAAGAGCATTGATTTCTGTAACACTACTATTAATAACAGAAACAAATGATTCATTACCACTACTCAATGGTGTCACTTCTTCAACATTCTTAATCTGAGGAAAATTAGCAACATAACTAAACTGTCCCTTGATTCTCACTTTATCACCATTGGTTACATTTTTAGTCCATTCGCTTCCCATAATAACGAAAATCTTTCCTTGAGCAGAATCTGCTACATAGAAACCATTTGCTAGAACACCATAGACAACACCTTCTACGGTGATACTATCATTGTTCTTCCCTTGATTAAGGACATCAATGATTGGAGTAGTTTCTGTTTCTTCTTTGTCACAAGCAACGAAAAAAGCAGAAGCGATTACTAAACCAATCAATAAACATAATTTTTTAAAATTCATTTTTTCTCCCTTCTGAGGTCATTTTTAAAAATGCCAAATAAATTTTAACTATTATTTTCCTTCGCCAGTTTAAAAAGAATCTCAATTAAAGTACATTGTTGTTCGATTCTTCTAGATAAATCTAATTGACGATTTGTCTCAATTGTTAATACAATTGCCTCATAATTATTGCCACAATAATTATTAAAACTTCCCACTGGTGCACTATTATCAACTGCAAATTTTATATCTCCTACTATAAGATATTCTTTATTAAATAAATCAACCATATCATAAGCAAAAAATGTGCTTTTTGAATTTCCGTAAATGATTTCATCACCTATTAAAGGGCTTGTTTTGTCTGCATAACTTCTTCTTGATTCATGAAGATCGACAATATAATCAGGTTCATATTTCTCTACTTCCTGAATGATAGCATATGCTATTTGTTCTGTAATAGACCCCTCTAATTTACCAGGAAATATTCGGTTCAAATCACTATAGGTAATACCATTATAAATCCCTTTATTATCTTGTCCTGGATATCGCTTTTGCAAGGTTGCTGCTAAGGTGTTTGCTCGAGGGATGATAATTACTGTTCCTGTATAATCCTCTTTTGTGATTAGTGTCTGTGCTGCTTGCCAACCTGCCACTTCATCTCCATGGATTCCCCCGACAATCATAATTGTTGGACCAGGGATTGTACTTGTAAATACATAAACGGTTGTTTCATAAATCGTTGATGGTAAGATTTCATAACTTGTCTTTGATATGTTATTTTCTAATTCTTCTTCTGGTGGTTTGCATCCTGATAACATGGTAATCAATAAAAAACTTATCAATACACAAACAAATTTATTTACTATTTTCATACAAGAATCATTATTCGATATCGAATAATGTTTTAAATGCTGACACTATTTTTGCTTGGCGAGAATATAAATGTAGCGTTACATTATATTCTTCTGCTGAATCAGTGAAGTAATTATCAAAGTTTCCTCCTTCAACAACCAACATTAAGCGAGCACTTGGACAAACAGCATCTAAGATTGGATCCGTTGTTGTTCCACGACGTGCTTCTCCACCAACATGAAGAACGATTAAAATCATTTGATTGCTATCAGCTGCTAAAGCAAATGCTTCACCACGTGTTTTTTCAGCTTCCCAGTTAGTACCAGCTGCTCCTAATCCTTTTCCTGATGAACCTGTCACTAGTAAAACAATTGGCTTTTTATCCCCATTTTTGTCTACTTCACTAGCAGTTAAATCATTTTTACGACTTACTGCATTTACCACAGCATCACTACCTTGATCAATTTCATTAACAGGAATTGATTCTGATGTTGCTTCGATAATATTAATGACCGTGTCGATATCACTTTGCCCTAAAGTGGTTAGATACACTTTACGATCTTTACATAAACTAGCAAAATCTGCGCTTAACTCTAAATCTAATTCAACATTAGGTGTTTCTCCTTCTGGATCTTCCTCTTCTGGCTTACAGCCAACAAAGCTAAAAGCCAATATTACAGTAAAAATGAATAAAAATATTTTTTTCATGGTTTCCTCCTTATAACAATGAATCCAATAAATAATAACCAATTCCATTGCTCATAATATCTTCATATTCTGGAATATTATTCACAATAAATTTTCCTAATTCCCCATTCCCATAAATATCATTATAAGCCTCTAAAATAGAGAGAATAGATAATGAATGACGTGCAACTCGCTCATTGATATGAACGGGAGCTGCATATAAGACTCCTAATTTTTCTGCTTTTTGATAGAACTTATCATTACCACTAAGGATTAAATCCTCGATAAATTTGCCTCTAATTTTTCCTTGTGATGCGTTCGATGTTTCGCAAAGAAAAGCTAAGGTATCAGTAAAATCCCCTAATTCACGATGTGACAAGCCATGAAGGTTGGTTGGTGATACCTCTACTGATATCAAAACTCCCTCCATGTCCATTTTAAATGCTGCTTTAGCTGCCACTGATGTTGCTCTTTGATGTGCCACAATCGCGTTGATTGTTAAATACTCTGGGGATGCTTCATGTAAATCGATCGTCACATCAATCTTGTTTTGAATGATACATTGTGTGATTGCATAAGCTACTTTTTCGGTATAAGTACCATCTTCACAACCGGGATAAGCTCGGTTTAAATTACGAGTGTCAATGTTTGATAATTTTTGTCCTGAAGTACGATGAACGTAAATATCAGGATTTGGCCATTGCTCCGTATTATTAGTAGCTCTTGAACCAAATTTAAACGTTCTCAGCCCATTTGCTGTTTCGATGTGATAAAACATCGATGATGCTTCCTGGGGCTGCGAATGGGTAAATGCACTTTTATTCGCTTCAGTAATGATGTATACCGTTCCTTTTGTTACGGTAATATTTTCCAATAATAACGTTGCTGTCAACTGGCTTGATGGTTCATTAGGATGAGTTCCTCCAATGATTAATACACTTGGACCCGGTTCTTCTCCTTCAATAACATAAATATTGCTATCTCCGATTGTATTTTTTAGTTTCGGAGAATATTTACTAAATTTTTCAATTCGCGTTACTATCTCTTCGCGAACTACAAATTCCGTTTCATAGTTGGCAAATTTTCTAAAATCATAACCACTAATCACTGTTAGAATTACAGTCATTAATAGTAATAATGATGAAATTAAGATGTTTGTTTTTTTAGTCAATTTCATAACTCACCTATTTCATTAACAATAATCTTAAAATAAATAAAATTAAGATGATTGCTCCTGTAATTTTCTCAGTGATTTTCTCTGTTTTATAAACATAAATGACAATCATTGTACAAATAATTGCAATTAATGCGATATATAAAATAGTAATTATTGTTGCTAGCATCCTATCACCTACCATATCTTTGCTATGAAGACAATGAAAATCATAGCATAAGCCAAGCAAACTCCTAATGGAATCAATGCTGCTTTTGTAATTCTAAGATGTTTTTCTTCGCCAACAACATTACTTGCAAAAGTCGCTGACATCGCCGTTGGTGGTAAAAATTCACCTAAAGCTGCCATTAATGATAATGCGGAAGCCACAACTATCTCATTGGAAGCAAGTAAGGCCATAACGAATGGTCCTCCCAAAATAGATGCGGAAGCAAAAGCACTAATTCCACCAAAAACTGGTAGGGTAACCGCAATACCAACATATTGCCAAGCATCAGGAAGACTCAATGCATTAATCACAAAATATCCTCTGGCACCATTTAATGTTAATATCTGAACAAACATTCCTACTCCCATTAATAATGACATTGCTGAAAAAGATTTAACAACGCCATCATAAACTACTTTAAATGGTTTTGGTTTACTACCAACAAAGAATGTACAAATTGTTGCAATGACAAAAATTAATGGCATACCCAATCCACCAAAAATGCGTGGAAGAATGTTTTGAAGAATAATCAAGACAACTAGTACTATCAATGGTAATACAACAGTCCATTTTGCTGTTTCCAATACTTTAAAATCAAGAACTTCTTTTATTTCTTCTAAATCAATTTTTCTAACATGTTTTAATCCTAAGAATAAAACACAAAATATTGCTAATGGTAATGTTAAAGCTAACAAGGGTAATACGAATCCAACATAAGGGATGTCCACGACATCACAGATCAACATTACTGGAATGTTGATTGGTGGTGCAATCATTCCGAGAATCGATCCAAAGGCAACAATTGCACCTGTTTTTGCTTTAGGAATTCCCATTTTCAACATAATTGGAGCAATGATAGCACCCGTACATACGACGGCTGATAAGGAAGATCCCGTTATCATCGCTGGAAACATGATGATTAGCATAAAAGAAATTAATAGAATTACTGGTTTTTTATGAAATGCTTTTACAAGAACAACACTAAAATAATTAAGTGCTCCACTTGCTGTTAATCCGGCCATAAAAATCATAGCGGCTACAATAACAAGAATATTATCTAAATAGGCAAACCCACCTTCAATAAAATGTCTTAACGTAAATTCCGTATTGGAAAAAATGGCTGATAGTGCTGCCCCAATTATGGCTGATACCATCAAAGAAATTCCAGCAGGAATTTTCACAACAAGTAGCAATATGATAAATACTGCTAACATTGCCACAAAATATAATAATTCGATCTCCCAAAGCATTTAGTTCACCTTTTTAATAACCCAATGCTTTGCCATCACGACGGGGATCAGCGCCTCCATGAAGTTTTCCTTCTTCATATATAAATCGAATACCTTGAACTCCACCAAAATATAAATCTATATCGCCACTACCCTCAACAATCACATTATAATTCATCGCTGTTAGTTCGTCTTTTACAAGATTGTATAAGGCTCTCTCAACATAGATATCTTTGGATGTTGAAGATAAATCAGTACTGGCACATGCATAACTATAAAATCTTGGTGAATTGATTGCCGTCTGAATATCCATACCAAAATCTATCATGTTCAAAATAACTTGTAATACAGCAGACGGAATTCGCATGCTTCCTGGTGAACCTAATGTTGCATAAGGGTTACCATCTTTCATGATAATAGTTGGCATGATATGACTTACTGGTTGCTTATATGGTTTTACATAAGAAGCACTCGTCGATGTTAACGTGAAGCTACTCAATTGATTATTCAAAAAGAAACCTGTTCCTTCTGGAACAATTCCATTTCCAAAGAAGTGATTGATTGTTTGAGTAACTGATACAATATTTCCATCTTTGTCTGCAGCCGAAAAGGTAGTTGTTGAAAAATGTTCATCATATTCCGTTTCAGAAAAAGATGTGTTTTGTGCGTTTGATTGATAAGGCCATGGATTACCAAAGTCATCATCACCAATAAAACGACCTAAATAAGCTTGATTTGGGTTAAACTTTTCCCAACGCTCTTCGGCGTAAGCTTTTGATAATAATCCTTGGATTGGTACTTCAACAAATTTTGAATCAGCGATATACTTTCGTTTATCACCATAAGCTAACTGCATTGCAGTTGCTACAACATTAATATATTCCACACTATTGTGTTCTAAATTACTTACATCTCCATAAACTTCTAACATATTTAGAGCTTCAAGGAGAATGATTCCTCCTGAAGATGGTGTGGTTGCTGATATTACATCATATCCATGATAGGTACCTTGAACTGGTGTCTCAACAATCGGATAATGATTCATGGCATACTCTAAATCATCTAATGTCATAATTCCACCCTTTTTTGCTAATGTGTTTACGATTGATTCAGCAATTTCTCCTTGATAGAATCCTTCTGATCCTAGATCTGAAATCAATTGCAATGTGTGAGCTAAATCTGTTTGTACTAGAGTTTCTCCAGTTGCTAATGGTGTAATCCCATCACTGGTAAAAACATCTCTAGTTTCATTTCGTGAGTCCATAATGATATAGAAACAATCATTAATGTTATTGGCTAATTCAGGAGTAACTGGAACTCCATTTGCTGCTAGGTCAATTGCTGGTTGCATCACTTCTTGTCGTGTTTTTACTCCTCGTTCTGCTTGAATTGTCACCAAACCAGCTACTTGAGTTGGAACTCCACAAGATAATGGTCCATAATCTAAATCAGCAGCGCCATTTGGATATGCTGATGCATCCCCTGCTGCAGGAACAAACTCACGGAAATTATAAGAAATATATTCTCCAGCACTTGCATCATAAGCCACCATAATTCCTCCGCCACCAAGTCCAGTAGCGTTTGGTTCTACTACTCCTAGAGCAAAACTCATGGCAACAGCTGCATCAAAAGCATTTCCTCCTGCCTTTAAAACATCAAGTCCCGCTTTGGCAGCATATGGATTTGCCGCAGCAACAGAACCATTTTCACTAATATAATCTCTTACGGATAAATCGGTGTAGTCATAATTATCGGTATTTCCATTGGGGGTCTTACAACCAACCAAAGCAATTGTTATAAAAAATATAACAATAAATAAGATAGATTTTTTGGTACTTCGTAAATGAATCAACATTTTTCCTCCTTATAATTAATTCTGTAAGCGTTTGTAATCTGTAGTATAAATAAAACGGTATTTACTTGATGAAAAACAAATTAGTAAATATCGTATTCTATTTTTTAGTCTTGATAAGATGAATGACCTACTAGATGTCCCATGCTAACAGCATAGATATCATCAATTGTCATTTGAAAAGAAATTTCTCTTCCCTCTAAAACTGCTCTTTGTGCAATTTTATCGTGATGAAATTGCTTGATTTCCTCATGAAAACCTAAATTACCAAATTCTAAAATTCTAATTTTTCCTTCTGCATCTCTTGCTGGCAATATCTTCCCTGCATTATATTTACTAGGCGCAAAAGGAACATCTAAAATACCTTGTTCAAAAGCACGAACTACGCCAACTGCTAAATCACCTTGCCCTACAGTAAAAATGGAATCCATTAAGCAATTTACTTCTTTCTCAATTTGCTCCATTTCCATAGTTAATTCTAAACTATCCGATAGTTTTTGATCCACTAACAGTCTGGTGACTAATTTTGAAGTTTTAATTCCTATTCCATTGGCTTCTTTTGTTGGTATTCCAATCGATTCATGTGGTGTTTTAGTGATCATTTTAGTTGCTTTTGATAATGCTCCAACAGTAGAACTCATTGAAATAAGTCCCAATGCTTCAGATTCATCAGCAGGGAATCCTCCCATCCACTGATGGAATACAGTGGTTACAAAAACATCTTGATAACCGAATCGGTTTAAATATTCTTCTGTCTGTTTTTGTAATGTTCGTACTGCAGCTACATCTTGAACAATATTACCT
>JAEZSA010000100.1 GCA_023422115.1 Bacillota bacterium
ACTTCATTTATTGGAAAAGATAAGGAGAAAAATTATGATTGAAGTAAAAAACGTTTCTAAAATTTTTAAAAAGCCGATAAGGAAACAAGGTATTGGAGGAATGATAAAAACTCTTTTCTCTAACAAATATGATTCCATCGTTGCAGTGAACCATGTTTCCTTTACCATCAATTCAGGAGAGATTGTTGGTTATATTGGTTCAAATGGAGCTGGTAAATCCACCACCATTAAAATGATGTGTGGAATCTTAACTCCTTCTAGCGGTCAAATCTTGATTGACGGAATGGAACCCTATCAAGCAAAAACTCGTCATAAAGTAATGAAAAATATTGGTGTTGTCTTTGGCCAGAGAAGTCAATTATGGTGGGATTTACCTCTCATTGAGACTTTTCGCTTGTTGAAACTCATCTATGAAGTTCCAGATGATGAATGGAATGAACGATTTGAATACTTCAAAGAAGTATTAGATATTGGAAAATTTCTTAATTCTCCTGCTCGTACCCTATCTCTTGGTCAAAGAATGCGTGCTGATTTAGCAGCTAGTTTACTTCATAATCCCAAAGTTCTCTTTTTAGATGAACCTACAATTGGTCTTGATGTATTAGTAAAAGAAAAAATCTTAACAGCAATTAAGGATATTAATAAAAAATATAAGACTACAGTGATTGTAACTACTCATGATATGAATGATATTGTTGAACTATGCAAACGAATCATCATTATCGACGAAGGAAACATCTTATATGATGGACCCCTTAATAATATTAAACATCGTTTTGGAGATATTCGCCATATTTACATTTCTTCAACTGAACGAATTAACTTAGATAAATTCAATGCAACTTTTGACCACAAATTAACTTTTGAAAAAGATGAGAACTTTCTAATTATATCTTTTGATGCTTCCTTGTTAAGCATTAATGATATTGTCAATTATATATTCCATAATTGTAAAGTGAAAGATTTTAAAATCACAGAAAACAATATTGAAAGTGTTGTAAAGAAAATTTATGAAGAAAAATCCATTTAAAAAATACCTTGCTTTTGTAAAAGGAGGAATTCTTCAGTCATTCTCTTACAAATTTTCAATTGTAGGTTGGGTGGTTGGTGATTTCATTCAAATTGTTATTCTCTGCTTTTTATGGATTGCAATTTATCAATATTCACCAACGACTGAAATCAATGGTTTCACCATGCCAATGATGCTTACGTATTTAGTAAATGCTCGTATTGTTTCTCAACTAGTATTTTCAGGCGACAGTTTCTGGCAAATTGGAGAAGACATCCGTTATGGTTATATTGCAAACAATTTAATTAGACCTATTGACTACCGAAAGCGATTAATGTCATCAGATGTTGGTAATTTCTTTGGGGTTATGATAATCGCTTTTATCCCTATTTACCTCATTAGTATTATTGCACTACATTTTATTGTTGGTGCTGCTTTCCCTACATGGTATAATATTCTATTCTTTTTCATCAGTAGTTTTGCATCACTTTTAATTATGTCCTCTTTTAATTTTATCATCGGTCAACTTGCTTTTTATACTGGTGCTTTATTCGGAATTGGATTAATTAAAGCTGAACTTCTTGTGTTTTTATCTGGTGGATACTTACCCATTGCCTTTTTCCCAGAAAAAATACAAGTGATTCTTAATATCCTTCCTTTTACTTCTATCATTCAAACCCCTAATTTTATTTTAATCGGAAATTATGGAATTACAGAAACCATTATTAAAATTCTCATCCAATTTGGATGGGTGATTATCTTTAGTCTCTTTGCTGGTTTGACTTTTAAAAAAACAATCAAACATGTAACCAGTGTCGGTGGATAAAATGAAAAAATACTTGAAATTATACCCTCATTATATTGCCATGTGCATTAAAACAAAGCTTAGCTATAAAGTGGATGCCATCATTGGGATTGTTGCCTTCTTGATAACAAATATTATAGCCTTCTCAACGCTGTATTTAACAATCTCATCTATTCCTTCCCTAAATGGGTGGACATTTGAAAAGATGGCTTTCCTTTATGGGTTTTGTTTAATCCCTAAATCAATTGATCATGTTTTTACCGATGCTATTTGGTGGCTAGGTGGTTGGTCAATTCGAAAAGGAGATCTCGATAAATATCTAATCAAGCCTTTAAATCCTCTATTTCAATTGATCGCTGATGATTTTCAATATGATGGTTTGGGCGAATTTATTTTAGGAGTTTTTCTTCTGATTGTTTATGGACCTATGCAAAATATCACTTGGACTATGGGGAATATCATTCCTCTAATTATTTGTGCGATTTTCTCTATTTTTATCTTTACATCAATTAAATTGATTTTTGCTAGTATTGCTTTTTGGACAAAACGAAGTATTGAGCTAATGACCACAGTTTATGAACTATCCAGCTTTACAAAATATCCGATTGATATTTTCAATCGCATTGTAAAAGTAATCTTAGTTTATATTATTCCTTTCTCACTGGCTATGTATTATCCAATCCATTATTTATATCAAGAAAAAAGCATTTGGATGCTAACATTAGTCGTTGGTATAGCAACCATTCTCTTATCTAGTTTTGCTTATTTCTTATGGCATACCGGACTTAAAAAATATGAAAGTGCAGGCAGTTAATTATGATTAAAGAAGCAATTAGACATAATCCTAATAGTAACATGGCTTATGCCTATGATACAGACCATCTCCACCTCTATCTTCAAACAGCAAAAGAAGATATCAATAAAGTAGAAATGTTATTTGGTGATCCCCACGATTGGGTTCCTGTAAATGGACAATATTATTGGGTTATTGAAACCAAAGAACGAAAACAAATGGAAAGAAAATATACAACAGAGCTTTTTGACTACTGGTTTCTTGAAGAAGTTGCTGTTTTTAAGCGTGCTAAATATGCTTTTCTCCTTTATGTTGGAGATGAAGTATACTTTTATGGCAGCAAAAAATTAGTGAAAATCGATTTAGAAAAAGATCGAAAAATAATCTATGATGGATTGGAATACTTTTGCTATCCTTACATAAACGAAGCGGATATTGTAAAACCACTCCCTTGGATTAAGGATACTATTTGGTATCAAATCTTCCCTGAGCGTTTTAGAAAAGGAAAGAATACAAAGGGAGATTATCTACCTTGGGGAGAATATAAAAATGGTATTGATAATAAAATGTTCTTTGGGGGTAATATCTCAGGAATTATCGAATCAATTCCTTATTTGAAAAAACTAGGTGTAAATGGTATTTACTTTACTCCAATCTTTCATGCCACTTCTGCTCATAAATATGATACAATAGACTATTTTAAAATTGATCCTTCCTTTGGCACAAATCAAGAATTCAAACAAATGGTAAAAGCCTGTCATGAAGCAGAAATAAAAGTCATGTTAGATGCTGTTTTCAATCATTGTGGTTGGTTTCATCCTTATTTCCAAGATGTTATTCACAAAGGAAAAAAATCAAAATATTATCATTGTTTCTATATAGAAAGTGATGAAATTGTTAATTTCCCTCTTGAAAACAATACGCCTAAATACGAAGGAAGAATTTATCCAAACTATCGCACCTTTGCTTTTACACCATTTATGCCGAAATTAAACACTTCTAATCCTATTATGGAAAAATATCTATTAAAGGTTGCAAAATACTGGGTAAAGAACTTTGATATTGATGGTTGGCGACTAGATGTATCCAACGAAGTTAGCCATGCTTTTTGGCGCAAATTCAAACAAGTAGTTACAAAAATCAAACCTGATATCTACATTCTTGGAGAAAACTGGGAAGATTCAACGTCTTGGTTAGGTAATGACCAATTTAATGCTGTTATGAATTATGAGCTCACTTATCCTATCTGGCAATTTTTCACATTTAAAGATGTAAATCGAATTGATGCAAAAGAATTCAGCTACAAAATCAATGAAATTTTAGTTCGTTACCCGCGTAATGTCGCTGTAAATATGTTTAACTTGATTGATTCTCATGATACAATGCGCATTTTATATCGAGCAAATCAAAATAAAGAGATTGTGAAATTGGCTTATCTATTCATCTTTAGTTTCTGTGGAGCTCCGGCAATTTTTTATGGAGATGAGGTCGGTCTTGATGGTGGAAAAGATCCCGACAATCGCCGTTGTATGATTTGGGAAGAAAACAAACAAGATAAAGAATTATTTTCTTTCTTCCAACGCTTAATTTCTTTAAGAAAATCCTACCAAAATTTCAGTAGTATTGATATCAAATGGTTATATACCGAAGATACCCTTCTTATTTATCAAAAAGGAGACATTTTCTTCTTGATGAATAATACTAATCTAGATGTAACTATTTCTCTTCCAGAGATGATGAAATATCAAAGTTTTATCGATCTTTACTGTGAGAAAGAAATTGCTGTAGAGGAAACAATTACAATCAAAAAATATGGTTTTTCAATTTTAAAAAGCAAATAAAAATAATCTGAAATAAAAACTACAC
>JAEZSA010000180.1 GCA_023422115.1 Bacillota bacterium
ATCTTTAACTTTCATAAATATCACCTCGTTCTAAAAGTCTCTGCAAAGATTCATAAAATCCTTGGTCAGTAATCGCTAGTATTTTTACTAATGTTTTTCCCAATGCTGTTGTTAGTTCTTCGGTATTAAACCTAAAATTAACCTCTGTCTTGTAGAAAAAACATTTTCTTTTAAAATTATCAATCGTCCTATTTGAAGCGTCACTGGCTACAAAAACAATCTTTGCTTTCTGATTTTGAAGAAGTTTTATTACTTTTTCTTCTCCTGTAATAATTTTACGCGCTTTAAAAGCTAATCCCAATAAATTTAATACTCTTTCATCATTTGTCACCTGTACCACCTAACTTTGCTAGTAAAGTCTCATAAATTTCTTCAGGGACAACAATTTCTAAATGTTTGTCAAGTATTTTCTTTTTCTTTGCTTGTTTAATGGCTTCTACATTTTTACTAAGATAAGCTCCACGGCCATTTGCTTTACCTACCTCATCGATGATAACATTTCCTTCAGGTGTGCGAACAATTCTAAACATCTCTTTTTTAGGATATTGTTCATTAGTTGCAACACATTTTCTAAGAGGAACTTTTTTAGTTTTGTTCATTATAACACCTCCTTATTTTTGAATTACGTTATATTGAAATTCAATACCTTCTTTGGTTGCGTCTGATAATTTCTTAATATCAATACGCCAATCTGTTGCATAAGCAGCCAAACGAGCATTTTGCCCATTCTTACCAATAGCTAATGAATATTGATCATCACGAACTATTACAGTAGCTTTCTTTGCTTTCTCATCGGCAATAACACTTAGTGATCTTGCTGGAAGCAACGCTTCTGCTATTAAATCAACAGGATTGTCTTTCCATGTAAATATGTCTATTTTCTCATTATTCAAATCTTCATTAATGCTCTTTATTCGTAATCCGCCTTGCCCAACGCAAGCTCCCTTTGGATCTAAGTTGGGTTTCAGGGATTGAACCCCTACTTTGGTTCTACTTCCTGGATCACGAGCTATACCCATGATTTCAATTGATCCGTCCGCAATTTCTGGAATTGTTAACTCAAACAATCTCTTTACTATTTCTTTATTAGATCGAGTTAAAAACACCTTTGGTCCTTTTGTTGTTTTTTCTACTTTGGTGATATAAACTTTTTTACTTTCACCGATAATAAATTCTTCTCCTGGTAGTCCCTCCATTTCTGGCATCGTTGCCTCACTGTTCTTACCAATTGAGAATGTAATAAAACCATTGACGTTATTGATTATTTTTACGTTAATAATTTCTCCAATTTTTTCATTAAAAAAACTAAAGGCTTCTTCTCGTTCTAATTCTTTCAATCCACTTAATAAGGTTTGTTTGAATTTGCTTGCTGATTTTCGCCCAAAATTATTTAAGTTAACTTCTGTCTTAATGACACTTCCTATTTTGCTCTTTGGTTTTAGGATTTGTGCTTCTTCAAGAAGAATTTCTCCCTTATTACCTTCTGTTAGTTCTTCAACAACATAGCGATAATCATACACTTTAATTCTTTTCTTTTCAAAATCGCATTCCATTTTTATTTCGCCTTTATATTCTGTATCTCTACAGGAAACAGCGATGGCGATTTCTACTTTATTTAAAACATCGTGGATGTCTAATCCTCTGTCAAATGCTACACTTTCTAATGATTCAAAAAAGTTTTTACTTATCATAATTATCCTCCTAAAACTTTACGGCTAATCTAATTTTACTGATTTTTTCAAAAGGGATTTCAATCATCTTCATTCTACCCTTTATATTAATTTCGATTTTAACAATCTTGTTTTGATATTCTTGTAAATATCCAACTATTTCTTTAAGACCTTCTATTTTTTCATATGTATTTATACAAATATATTTCCCTTGGGCTTTTACAATATCTTCTTCTGTTTTTAGTTGTCTTTCAATTCCAGGTGAAGAAACTTCTAAATAATATTCCTCATTGATAAAATCTTCCTTATCCAATTCTTCACTAATCAAATTATTTAAATCCGTTGCTTGATCAATATCTAAATTTTCATCATCAACAGCGATAACACGTAAAATATTCATATTGTTCTCTGTTACATATTCTACATCAACAATTTTTAATTTCAATTTTTCTGCGCATCTTTCCACAAGATTTGTCGCTTTTTTCAAAATTTCCATACAACACCATTTTTAAAGGAGTGAGATAACCTCACTCCTCAATTTGTACACTTTCTAAAACTAGTATATCATAAATCTTAAAAAAAGTCAAAGATTTTTCCTTAAAATATTATTTTCCTTGCTTTAAGGTCAAATAATGCATAATTATTCCTCCAGCAACACCAACATTTAGCGATTCTAGAGTAGAATTTATTTCAATTTTAATATTGATATCTGTCATTTCTAATATTTTTGGATTAACGCCATTTGCTTCGTTTCCTAAAATAATAGCATATTTTTTCTCGCCAATGATTTCTTCAAGCGAATGATTCGTTTCTAGCGATGTCCCTATTATCTTTACTTTGCGTTTTTTTAATTCTTTAATGACAGTTTCTAATGAATTTATAACAACTTTTGTTTTAAACAATGCCCCTTGTGTTGCTCGAATAAATTTATCATTATATAAATCCACACTATCTTCACTCAAAACGATTGTATCAATATTAAAACCTAATGCACTTCGTACCAAAGTGCCAACATTTCCTGGATCTTGAAGATGGTCAAGCAACAAAAACCGTTCTCCTGATAATTCATATTGAGGAAAGTAACGACAGATTCCAATGATTTGTTGTGGTGTTTTTGTGAAACTGACTTTATTGATAATTTCATTGGTAACAAGGATATTTTCAACGCCTGAAATTTCATCTTTTTCATCAGTAATCAAAATAGTTTCTAGTAAATCTTTTGCTTCTGAAATCAAATGGTATCCCTCAATAATAAATCTTTGCTCCTGATCACGAAATCTTTTTTCGTGTAACCGAACAAGCCCCTTAATATAATCATTACTGATAGATGTAATTTTCTTCATATTATAAATAAGCAACCAAGCAAGAAACTAGTGCTACCAGCACGTGGCCACAGAACACATAAAAAAACATTTTTTTCGTTGCTTTATTTTTAAAAGCGTATAACCAGATGAATAAGCTAACTAAAACTTGGATCAATGAATAACTTATCATTAATAAATAAAACATAAATGCTGTTTGCATAACTGCTGGCAACGCTGGATAAACGTAGTCCATGAAATAAAGTGGTAGCATAGGAACGATTGGATATGCGCTCAGAATGCAGATTAATAAAGCATAAATAGGAATCCAAATTGGTAGGCTTTCTAAAGATCCTTCTTTTTTGTTTGATTTTCTCAACGCTTTTAGTTCTTTGCGTAACTCGTCGCTTTCTTTCTTATAATCTTTATATTCCGTATCTTCTAATGTTTCAATTTCTTGATTGTACAGTTTGTCTTCTATTTCCTCTAGAATAATATCTAATTCATGAATTCTTCTTGCAATTTGCTCTTCTCTTGATACTGATGTTAAGTTGTTTTCTTCTTCCCTAGCTGATTCTATTACATCGTTTGCTGGTACATTCTTTTCTTTTTCCATATAAGCTCCTCTATATTTCGAATGTTTCTTCTTGATAAACAGAGTATTTCTTAAAGTAATTCAATTCGATTTTTTCAATATTTTCAATTGCTTCTATAATCAATGGTTCTAAATCACACTTTTTCTCTTCATTGACAACTCGATCAATTCTCGGTTTTATAATCGGATGTTCAGGAACAAAAATCGTGCAACAATCTTCATACGGCCGAATTGAAATATCATATGTTTTTATTTTTCGTGCCACTTCAACAATCTCTTCTTTATCATACGTAGCCAATGGACGAATAATTGGAATATTAGTAACTTCATTAACCACTTTCATACTTTCAAGTGTTTGCGAAGCTACTTGTCCAATGCTTTCTCCATTTACAATGATATCTATCTTTTGTTTCTCACAAATTCCACTAGCTATTTTATACATCGCACGACGCATTAATGTAACCATATAGGTTGGATTTGCTTGGGTATGAATCGCGTTTTGAATTTTTGTGAATGGTACCACCAAAAGAGTAATCTTTCCATCAGCAGTATAATTTGCAAGTGTCTCTAATAAATCTACAACCTTTTGCAATGCTTTTCCACTCGTATAAGGGGGAGAAGCATAATGAATTGCTGTTAAATTAACTCCCTTTCTTAGTGTTAAGAATCCTGCCACTGGGCTATCAATTCCACCACTCATCATTAACAATCCCTTACCAGCAATTCCAGAAGGATATCCTCCTAATCCCTTGATTGTTTCTAAGAATATATATGTGCCTTCATATCGCAAATCTACATTAAGAGTAATTTGGGGATGATGTACATCGACTTTCAATCCTTCAATATTCGGTAAAATACGGCGTGCAATTTCTTGAGATATTTCGATTGAAGTAGCTGGAAATGATTTGTTTCCTCGATTGGTTGCTACTTTAAAGGTCTTAGTTCCACCAAAAGAAACTTCTTTTATAATTTTAATGGCTTCTTCTGCGATACTTTCATAATTAGGTTCTGTCTTCTTACATAAACTATAAGAACAAAGACCCACTACTGTATCGAGAATATTAATTACTTTATTATAATCTACACCATTCAAATTAATATAAAAGCGATAATCCGTTTTTCTAAACGTTAATTCATGATAAACACTACATTTATTGATAATATTTTCTGTTATCTTATGTAAGAACTGACTATAATTTCTTTTTTTTAATGTCATTTCTCCATATCTTACCATGATTAAATCATACATTTGCAATCACTCCTATTTCTTTAGCTAGATAATCTACATCATCTTTAGATAGTAAATATGATAAACTGATTCTAATTGTTGTTGTCGCTAGCAATTCAGATTGAGTCATGCTATAAACTGTTTTTTCTGGTTTTTTCAATTTAGAAGAACAAGCAGATCCTGTTGATACATATATTTCTTTTTCCTCAAGCATATGAACCATTGTTTCTCCATTTACATTAGGAAGAGAAATATTGATTATATATGGGCTGGCTTCCAAACTACTATTAATCACAATTCCGGCAGTTCCTTCAAGTTTGTTTCGTAATCTTCGATTTAATTCCAATACAATTTGGTAATGTTCTTCCCATAAAGCTACAAATTTCTTCAACGCTTTACAAAATGATACTACCAAAGCTAAATCAAGCGTTCCTGGTTTTACTCCATACTGAGCGCTAGATCCATATAATCTTTTATGCAAATCAATATTTTGGTTATAAACTAATGCTCCGATTCCTTTTGGTCCCTGTATTTTGTGAGCACTAATAGTAAATAAATCTATTTTGTTATAGTTGAAATCAGGTTTTATTTTCCCGATTCCTTGAACAGCATCAACGTGTAACTTTGTTCTTGGATATTGGTTAACAAGTTCTATGATCTCTTTGATGGGTTGGATTGAGCCAGTAATATTATTTACCCACATGATAGATACTAATAGTGTATTTTTATTGATTTCTTTTCGTAATTGTTTCATGTCGATAATTCCCTTTTCATCGACATCTAGAAATACAACTTCATACCCTTCTTGTTCTAAGTTTTTAAAAACTTCATAAACAGAAGGATGTTCTATTTTACTCGTTATGATTTTACCCTTGCTATGTTTCTTTACAATACCATAAATAGCTAAATTATTGGCTTCTGTGGCGTTACTAGTATAAACGATATTGTGTTCTTTTAATCCCAAGATATCTTTTATTTCTTTAGAAGCCTGTTCAAAAAGAGCATTGCTTTTCTGCCCTAAACTATGAAGCGAAGTTGTATTCGCAAAATAATTGTTTTGTACTTTTATGTATGTTTCCATCACTTCTTTATCGATGGGAGTTGTTGCTGCATAATCAAAATATCTCATAAATCTTCACCTTTTCATATTATACATCAATTATCATTAAAAATAAAGTTTTATCTTACTTGAATTTTTACCCCTTGTGTGATAAAATTAACAATAAATTATAATTGGGTGAACATATGAAACATATTATCTATCATACAAATAATACTTGTAGCAAAAAAATTGAATTTGATTTAACTGATGAACAAACAATTCGCAATTTAAAGTTTCAGAATGGTTGCCCTGGAAATCTATCCGCTATCAGTAAATTAGTGGAAGGACATAACGCAAAAGATGTTGCTAACTTACTAATTGGTAATCGCTGTGGTCTTCGTCCTACAAGTTGTACAGATCAATTGGCCATTGCGATACAAGGTGCTCTCAATGAAAAAGAATGATTATCAAATCTTATTAACTGCCTTAAAATCCTTAATTGAGGATGAGGTTCATACCATCAGCTTACTAGCTAATACAACTGCTGTTATTAAAATGTCGCTTCCAAATATTAGTTGGGTTGGTTTCTACCTTCTTCAAAATCAAAATTTAATTTTGGGTCCTTTTCAAGGAAAGGTTGCATGTAACTCTATTCCCTTAGGCCGAGGTGTCTGTGGGAAAAGTGCTCTTTCAAAGCAAACAATCATTGTAAAGGATGTTCATACCTTTCCTGATCATATTGCCTGTGATAGTGCTTCTAATTCAGAAATTGTTATTCCCATATTTATAAAGAAAACTTTATATGGTGTCTTAGATCTTGATAGTACCAAGCTTGCACGTTTCACCAAAACTGATCAAATTTTCTTAGAAAAAATCGCCAAAGAAATTGGTTATTCTTTAGAAAAAATAAACAAATAAAAAAAGGAGATATCTCCTTTTTTATTTTTATCTATTGTAGAACTCAACAATAAGATTTTCTTTAATTTCTTCTAAGAATTCTTCTCTTTCAGGATAACGAACAAATGTTGCTTCCATATTGCTACCATCAAAGAAAACATATTCTTTTCTTGATACTAATGAATCAATCGCTTCTTGGATGATTGTTAAACTACGAGAAGCTTCTTTAACACTGATTTTTTGTCCTGGTTTTACTAAGTATGATGGAATATCCAATTTCTTACCATCTACAGTAATGTGCCCATGATTTACTAATTGGCGTGCTTGACGTCTTGTTGAAGCAAATCCTGCGCGATAAACCAAATTGTCTAATCTTGATTCTAATAATTTTAAGAAGTTATCGCCTTGTTTCCCTTGTAACTTAGAAGCTAAAACGAATACTTTCTTGAATTGCTTTTCGCTCATTCCATAAGTAAAACGAACTTTTTGTTTTTCTTGTAACTGCGTACCATATTCAGAGATTTTTGAACGGCGCTTTCCGTGTTGCCCTGGTGCATAGTTTCTTTTTAATAATTCTTTTCCTGTTTCAGATACTGAATATTTTAATCTTCTCGATACTTTCCAATCTGATCCTGTAAAACGTGACATATTTCTTCCTCCTTTATTTTTTTTGCTAGGACTTGAATATAACTCAAATAATAGATATGAAAACAGCTTTCACCGCTTGCAGCTGGGTTACTTACTCCTCTACAGGTACTTCTATTCGTATTTTTTGTTTTTTCAAGTGCTGCTATATCACACTGCATCTTTTATTGATGCCTTTATTATTATACACTTTTTCATTCATTTGTCAATGTTTTTCTTTAAATCTTCTTAAGCCATTTTTTCTTCTTGTTCGTATATGGACGATATCGTAGAGATACATCAAAGGCTTTTCCTTTGTCAACAATGCTCTTTTCATGAGTAAATGTATCAAAACTCAATTTGCCATGATAACTACCCATACCACTATCACCGACTCCACCAAATCCCATATGGTGCGTTGCAATGTGAAGTATTACATCATTAATACATCCGCCTCCAAAAGAGATATCATGTAAAATACGTTTTTTTATTTGCTCATTGTTGGTAAACAGATATAAAGCAAGTGGCTTTGGTAGTGATTGGAGTTTTTTTATCACTCCATCTAAATTAGTATAAGTTATAATTGGTAAAATAGGTCCAAATATTTCTTCTTGCATGATGGGACTATTATAATCAATATTCTTCATTACAGTTGGTTCAATCGATAGTTTTAATTGATTACAATCTCCTCCGATTGCAATTTTATTCTCTTCTATTAAGTTCTTAAGTCGTATGAAGTGCTTTTCATTTACTATCCTTGGATAATCATCAATGTTTCCTTCCTGATCTTTTGGATAGAATTTCTCAATATATTTTTTTAATGCGCTTACTAATTGTTCTTCTTTGCTTTGATGAACTAAGACATAATCTGGGGCAATACAGGTTTGTCCTGCATTAATATATTTACCAAAAACAAGTTTTTTAGCTGCCATATCAATATCAGCCGATTCTTCAATAATTACTGGGCTCTTTCCTCCCAATTCTAAACTAATAGGTGTTAGATTTTTCGCTGCCGATTCCATGACCAACTTTCCTACATCAATGCTTCCAGTAAAAAAGATATAATCAAACTTTTGTTTTAATAATTCTGTGTTTTCTGCTCTGCCCCCTTGAACAACAGCACAATATTCTTCTTTAAAAACTTTTTTAATGATTTTTTCAATTACTTTAGATGTTTCTGGAGCATAGGCAGAAGGTTTAATAACAGCGCAATTACCCGCTGCGATTGATCCCAGTAATGGACTCAATGCTAATAACAATGGGTAATTCCATGGCGACATAATTAAACTAACTCCATACGGATCTTTCACAACATGACAGCGTGCTGGCATCTGCATTAAAGATGTCCTTACTTTTCTTGGCTTGATCCATCTTGGTAATCTTTTTTTTATGTATCTAAGATCTGATTTTAATAAACTAATTTCGGTCATATAGGCTTCAATATCTGATTTATTTAAATCATTTTTTAACGCAAGTAAGATATCTTGTTCATGGAAAATAATGGAATCATAAAGATCTTCAAGTGCCTGTAATCGAAATTGCAAACTCTTTGTAATTCCGGTATAAAAGTAATTCCTCTGATTAGCAACTATTTTACTTATTTCCATATTTATACCTCCGTTTTTAAATATTATAACATTATAAAAGATTATCGTAAATAAAAAGAACGCTTTTTAGCGTTCTTTTACAGCAGCATTGACTAATTTAATGAAATCTTCAGCTACTAAACTAGCTCCTCCGATTAATGCGCCATCAATATTTGGCATACTCATTAATTCATCAATATTATTTAATTTTACACTTCCACCATATTGGATTCTAATCGCATCAGCTGTTTCTTTGTTATATAATTTTTGAATCATCTGACGAATAAAGCCACAGGTTTCATCTGCTATCTGACTTGTTGCTGTTTTACCAGTCCCAATTGCCCAAATAGGTTCATAAGCAATTACCAAATCTTTGACTTGCGCTTCTGTTAAGCCCGCTAAGTCTTTTTTAATTTGTTTACGAATTACTTTTTCTGTTTCGCTTGCTTCTCTTTGTTTTAATGTTTCTCCAACACAAAGAATTGGTTTTAATTCATGTTTAAATGCTTGATGAAGTTTTGCATTTACACTTTCATCTGTTTCATTAAACATGGCTCTTCTTTCGCTGTGTCCGATAATCACATAGGTAACATCAATGCTATTAAGCATTGCTGCACTTACTTCGCCTGTATATGCACCTTCTTCAGCAAAATGCATATTTTGAGCGCCGATTCTTAAATTTTCACCTTGACGTTTTACTAAACATCTTAACACTGGGAATGGAGCACAAATAACGCTATCCACTTTGTCAATGTTTGCTACTTGATTAGAAACCGCATATACAAATTGCAATGTTTCATCACGAGTCTTGAACATCTTCCAATTTCCCGCAATAATTGGTTTTCTCATTACTTTATTCTCCTATTTGCAATTGCCACAACAGCAATGTTTGTCGTTTATAACTTCTATACCTGGTAACACTTTACCTTCAAGGTATTCTAAACTAGCTCCACCACCTGTAGAAATATGGCTGAACTTTTCTTCGTATCCTAGTTTGATCGCTGCTGCTGCGCTATCTCCACCACCAATAATTGTAGTAGCTCCTGTTAGATTGGCAAGAATCTTACAGATACCATTTGTTCCAACAGCAAATTTATCAAATTCAAATACCCCTGCAGGACCATTCCAAACAACTGTTTTAGCTCCTTGCAATTCTTTTTCAAATAGTTCGATGGTTTTTGGACCGATATCCATTCCCATTTCATCAGCAGGAATTTGATTAGAAACAACTACTCGACTCTCAGCAAACTCACTAAACTCTTTTACTACAACCGTATCTATCGGTAAAATAATTTTCCCGTTGGCTTTCTCTAACAAGCCTTTCGCAAATTCAACAAAATCATTTTCACATTTGCTTGTTCCTACTTCGTATCCTAATGCTTTATAGAAAGTATATGCCATCGCTCCACAAATTAATATTTTATCTGCTTTAGTAATTAAGTTTTCAATGACTGAAATCTTATCACTTACTTTTGCTCCCCCTAAAATCGCTATGAATGGACGCACTGGATTGTCAACCGCATTGCCGATAAATTTAATTTCTTTTTCCATTAAGAAACCAGCAACAACATCTTTCATATTAGCAGCAATTCCTGAGTTAGAAGCATGTGCTCTATGAGCTGTACCAAAAGCATCGTTTACAAAAACATCTCCCAAAGAAGCCCAGTATTTTCCTAATTCTGGATCATTCTTAGATTCTTTTTTACCATTTATATCTTCAAATCTCGTGTTTTCAAACATAACTACTTCGCCATTACTCATTGCATTAATTGCTTTTTCTAGTTTTTCACCTCTTGTTTCACCAATAAAAACAACAGGCTTATTTAATAATTGCGATAATCTTTTCGCTACTGGTGCTAAACTATTATCTGCTTTGTCAGCTTCATCCTTTACTCTTCCTAGATGTGAAAATAATACTACTTTCCCTTCTTGTTCAATCGCATACTTGATTGTTGGTAGTGCTTGGACGATTCGATTGTCATCAGTAATTACTCCATCCTTCATTGGCACGTTAAAATCAACTCTAATTAAAACAACTTTCCCTTTTAATTCAACATCTTTAATTGTTTTTTTACTCATTTTGTTTTCTCCTTTTCAAATAGCATTTTCTACAAACCCATACTAATATATATATGATAACATATGTTAATGTAATCCAAACAAATGACATCACGTTGTCTCCAATCTGGAAAACAACTCCCAACAAACCCAATAATGAAATCTCTATCACTCGAGAAATCACAATAATAAACAAATATTTTTTCGTAGCAAATCCAGAAAGCGCCATAGCATAGTTAAATATTGATGTTGGTGCGTATGGATTCGACAGAATCAAAATTAAATATGAAGTGTTGACTTTATTAATCCACTCCATTGCGCCAATCACTTTTTGATTTTTTTCTACTTTTCTGCGAAACCATTTTCCAATAGAATACTTTAAAGCAAAAAAAACAAGGGTTGCACCGATAATTGCTCCTAGAGTAGATACCAATAATGCGGGAATCCAGTTCCCAGCAAAGTTAAAAATAGCGCTAAACATAGCAACATTATAATTAACAATCACTACTAAAGGTAAAAATGGTAGGAACGCCTCTATAACTGGAAGGAACAAAGCGATTAAGATTGTTAGAAAAATATTGTTGTTTGCTAACTCTGTCCAATACTCGAAGAAACTAGAAAAGTCTATTTTTAATAATATAGTACCCAGTATTCATCACACCTTTACCTATATTATTATACCATGCTTTTCCTAAAATGTATATATTACATATCTATTTTTTTGAGTAAAACGTTATCTTTTTTATCAATCTAATGATTCCTTTTACATACTTTATTTTTTTGTTTATTAAGATTGTACTTCCATTTCTAAAAACGATTCTTGTTTTTCCATTTTCGTTTTCAAAACTTAACATATTGAAATAATTGATCCAGAGGTTGGGCGTTGCTTTAATCTTAAAGAATAATAAATGATCATTAATATATAAAGGAATATTATTATGCCTTTTTGTTAGCTTGGCAACTACCTCTATTCTTGCTTTTAACGTTGTTATTTCTTGCTCACAAATTCCTTTTAGAATCTTTTTATAATTTTTATATTTCACTTTTGTTCCATTAAAATCCCCTATAATTGTTTTTTCGCTTTCTTCGAAAAAATACAATGTGAATTCATTCATAAAATCCCCCTTGATTATTCTAACAAATAAAAATGATTTATCCTAGCGATTATCTTTGAAAAAAGATAGAAAAAAAAGAGCTTTTCCTAGCTCTTTTTGTCATAAAACATTCTATTTTTTAAGAAATCTCTTCTCTTCTTCTTTTGCATCTAACCCTAACGTTCCCCCTGGGTTCATAATGTTATCTGGATCAAAGTGGTTTTTTAAAACTTTTATAATTTGGTACTCATTTTTACCCAATTGTCCTTCTAACCATGGACCAAACATTTTTCCTATTCCATGATGATGACTCATTGCTGCTCCTGAAGATTGAATTGCATCGAGAATACCACTATGATATGATTTATAATCATCAATTTCATTCATTTTCGCAATAAATATAAAATATAGATTCGCTCCTTGAGGATAAACATGAGACATATGAGTTGTACAAACAGTATTGGGTCTTGACTTACAATAAGCCCTAACCTTTTCATATACTTCTTGCATGTTAGACCAGTTTACAGAACATTCTAGTGTATCTGTCATGATCCCAAAGTCTTGCATAGAGTCACGTAAGTATGGATCGTTGAATCTTCCCTTTTCCCAAGCTTTAGTAACCATTCCTGTTAAATTCATTCCTTTATATTTCTGAGCTATTTTTCTAATGTTTTTTGCTACATTGCGAGAAAATCCTTTTTCCCCATCAGTGAATCCTAAAAACAAACATTTTTCCATCGGTTTTAATCCTTTTAGTTTAAATAACTTTGCTAAAGGACTTTGATCAACACCATATAATCGCATCATGATATCTGTTTCTTCATGATCAGATAAACGAAATACAGAAGCATTTCCTGCTTCACACTGCATCATTTCTCTTGCAGCTTCTTGAGCAATTTCCCAGTTCTTAAACATATAAGAAAAACGAACACGATTTTCTGGCATATATCTAAATACACGTAAAGTAACTTCTGTTAATATACCAAAAGATCCTTCTGAACCCATCATGATATGATTGATAGAAGGTCCTGTTGCTTCCCTTGGATAGTTTGATGTAATGATGTTCCCTTTTGGTGTTGCATACTTTTGGCACAAAACCAAGTCTTCGATTTTACCATAATAAGTACTGTTTTGCCCTGCACCTCTCGTTACTACCCATCCACCAACCGAACTATATTCAAATGATTGTGGGAAATGACCACAAGTATACGCTCTTTTTGCTTTAAAAAGGGAAGGAGCATGATTTAATGTTTCTTCTAATTTAGGGCCGCTCATTCCTGTTTGAACAGTAATCGTCTGATCTTTTTCATTAAATTCAATTACTTTATTATATCGTAACCGCATGTCAAAGGAAATTCCACCCTTCATGCATTCAACTCCACGAGTAACACTACTACCTCCACCATAAACATAAACGGGAATTTTATGTTCAGTAGCATAAGCAACAATCTTTTCAATCTCTTCTTTTTTATCTGGATATACAACAACATCGGGAATATTCTCAATAATTTTCTTGCGTAATCTTAGTAAATCATACATTGTTTTTCCATAGGCAACACTCAATCTAGAATAATCATCTGTCTTCACAAATTCTTTTCCAATCACACTTTCTAAATAAGCAATGTGTCTTTTCTCCAGTTGAATAGGAATATCAAATTTTACTTCATCTAATCCCAAATCACCATCATATTGTTTGAAATCTTCATCTGTCATTTGAAAAATTTCTTTCATCATTTTATAAAGGTTTTCTCGAGGGACTTTACGAAAACTAGGATCCCCCCATTTAAAGATGGAACGATAACTCTTTTTCGATGCTGGTTCTTCAAACCAATGTGGTTCAAAATCTTTATATGGTTTCATTTCTATCCTCTTTCTTTTTCATCATTGTTTTCATTTTAGTATACAAAGGCTTTAATTGTTTATATATGTTATTATATACTTCATGATAGATTTCTTGATAAATCTCATGATTTTTAGGGTTTGTTTCAAACACTTTTACGTAATTAACCATGTTTTTAATGGCTTCGTGGTAATCTTTATAAATACCTAGTGTTACAAAGCCAACCATTGAACTACCTAGTCCACACGCTTCATAAGTTTGGATTCGTTTTACTGGTAAACCGAATAAATCTGCTGTTATTTGGCAAATCTCATCACTTTGCGAACCGCCTCCTGAAACTGTTAAATATTCAATTTTGGTTTTCATTCGCTTTTCTACTGCCTTCATTCCATGATATAAAGCATAGCCTATTCCTTCAATGATTGCTCGATAGATATGCTTTCTAGTATGATCAGAAGTGAAACCGATAATCGATCCTCTTGCTTCAGGATTTTTCAACATCGGGTCCCAAAATGGTTGAAGAATCAAACCATCTGATCCTGGTTGTACATCAGCCAACATTTTATTTAATATGATTTCTGGTGCTATTCCCAATTTCTTTGCTTCTACAACTTCTCTTTGAGCAAATTCTTGTTTAAACCAGCTGATCATCCAAAAGCCCCGATAGATTTGTACTTCTGGATTATAATACTCTTTTACAATTCCAGGATAAGCAGGTAAAAACGAATCTGGTTCGATATATTTTTTTGTTGCAAATTGAATTGTTGCTGTTGTTCCAAAACTCAAAGAAGCAACATTTTCACTCAACACTCCACTACCTAAAGTCTCACAGCCTTTATCTGAACCGGTAGCAATTAAAGGGGTTCCTTCTTTAATCCCTGTTTCTTCGCTTGCCTTTTTTGTGATAGTTCCTAAAATATCTCCAGGATTAACTAAATCTGGCAGTTTATCAATAGAAACATTGAAAACAGGATAAGTTAAAGCATTTTCTTTTTGCCATGTTTTATTTTTATAGTCAAACGGAATATGTGCTACTTGATTAGCATAAGAATCGACAATTTTTCCTGTTAACACATAATTTAAATATCCACTAAACAACAAATATTTGTAAGTTTTCTCCCAAATTTCTGGTTCGTTTTCCTGCAACCAATTGCTTTTGGTAACTTTTCTTTGTCCTTCTAAGGCTTCTCCCATTCCTACTAGATTAAAGACAATAGAATTTTTCTTAGGAAGTGGCTTTTCACATTTTGCTTTTCTTTGATCCATCCAAACAATAACATCTCGCAATAAATTTCCATCTTTATCAATACAAATATTAGTATCCCGAATCGTAGTTGTTGTTACTGCTTCAATCATTTCTATTAATTCAGGGTTTTTTTGATGAATCCTTTTAGAAACAGTTGTAAATGCATTCCAGTAAACTTCCCATTTCTGCTCCGCATATCCCGGCTCACGAGAAAAATAAGGTTCAAAATATTCCTGTTCTTTTGCCAAGATATTTCCCATTTGATCAAAAATTAAACCTCTTATACTTTGTGTGCCACAATCGAATGTTAAAATTAATGTTTTTTTCTTCACATCGTTCTCCTGATTTTCTATATTTTATTTTTTTCTCTCTAAAATTATTATATACCAATGAAGTGCAAGTAGCAACCGCCAAATCGATAGATACTTTCTATTCATCATCAAGAATTACTCTAATTTCATGAAGGTTGTCAATGGTTGATAAATCTAATTCCACTCGTTCCATTTCTGGAGGTTTTATATAGTTGTATTTCTTTGAGAAAATAATTTGATCATTTGCAATAACCATTAATTTTTGCTTTTCATAAATCTCTAAAGAACGAAAATATAGAATTACCTTTTTCATTTCGCTGTTTAGATCAATTAAATGAGGTACAACATACATGATTTTTTGGTTTGTTTTTATTTCTATTTCATTCCTTGTTTCGCCTTTTTGTTTAATAACTGCATTTTTCCCAGCAATTTCACCGCTTTCTGAGACATAATCAACTAAATCATTGACATGTAATGCATTACCACAGCAATAAACGTTCTTTACACTGGTCATTAATGTTTGATTACAGAAAGGACCTTTTGTTTTTGGGTTTATCTTTATCCCTAGACTATCTGCGATTTCGTTCTCAGGAATAAGTCCCACTGATAGAATTAGCGCATCACACTTTAGCACCTGCTCAGTTCCTTTAATTGGCCGCATATTTGCATCAACCTCGCTTATTTCTAAAGCTTCAAGACGATTAGTCCCGAACACTTTGGTAACAGTGTGACTCAAATATAGAGGTATCTGATAATCGTCTAAACACTGTACTAGATTTCTTGTCAATCCACTTGGTGTGCTTTTTGCTTCATAAACACCAAGGACTTTTCCTCCCTCCAAAGTAATACGTCGTGCCATAATTAATCCGATATCCCCACTACCTAAAATGACACAAGTTTTAGTCGGCATCTCTCCTAGAATATTGATGTAATATTGAGCTGTTCCAGCTGTCAATATTCCTGCTGGATTGGTACCATGAATAGAAACCTGTTTTGCTGTTCTTTCTCGACACCCAGTTGCTAGAATTATTTTTTCAGTTTCTATTTCTTTTATTCCTTCACGATTAACTAAAACAAGATGAAATCCACTTCCCATTTTTGTTATTTTAGTAACATAAGTTAATAAACTAACCTCTATTTCTGAAGGAAATTCTTTTCTTTCTTGATGAATATATTCTGGCCCACTCAATTTTTCTTTAAATCGTTGAAGTCCAAATCCATCATGAATACATTGTTTTAAAATTCCCCCCAACTGACCTTCTCGCTCAATCAATAAAGTTTTTGCCCCCGCTTGATATGCGCTTTTACTAGCAGCTAATCCAGCAGGTCCTCCACCAATAACAACTACATCATATTTATTCATTACGATCACCTTTTGTTGGGTATAACAAGATTCTTCCATCACCTTTTTTATAAACATGATCGATACTAGTTTTCATTTCCTTCGCAATAATGTCCATAATTAAGGGTTGACAAAATCCCCCCTGGCATCTTCCCATTCCTGCCCTTGTTCTTTTCTTAATTGCATCAATCGTTGGTACAACAATAGGACGATGTAAGGCATCTATGATTTCTCCCTTGCTTATTTCTTCACAACGGCAAACAATTTGACCATAATCAGGATTTTTTACGATTAGTTTGTTTCTTTCCTCATAAGATAACTTGTTTACTTTAACAAGTCCTTTTCTAATTGGATTAAATTTTTCATTTTGACCAACAGTTCCTAAAATATCACAAGTATACTTAACAACATCTTCTGCGATAGCTGGAGCTGCAGTTAATCCTGGTGATTGAATTCCAGCAGCATGAACTATGTTTTTTGTCCATTTTCCTTTTTGAATAATAAAATCCTCTTCATAATTTGCCGCTCTGATTCCACTAAAATAAGTAATGATATCTTTGGGATGTAAATTAGGCACATTATTTTTATGTTTACTAAAAACTTGATTTATTTGTTCATTACTTGTTGTAAAATCTTCTCGATAAGGAGTTTCAAATGCCGTTGGTCCTACTAAAGTATTCCCATCAACGGTAGGCATAACCCCTCCCCCTTTTGTGTGAGTTTTCGCTGCTTTTCTTAAACCTTCATAAATTGTTGTAGATTGATGCATCAATCCGCTTGTAGCTTTTTTATCTAAAATAGCGTTTGTTCCTTTTCGTGGATGAATCGAGAAAAATTTATCTTCTGCCATTTCTGCTATTACATCGCTGAATACCCCCGCAGCATTGATAACAACTTTGGGAAATATTTTCCCTCTGTTCGTTTGTACACTTACTATTTCTTTATCTTTTACTTCCATTGATAAAACAGCAGTAGATAATAGAACGTTAGCTCCATTGATAACAGCACTCTCAGCGAGCGCTATTGTCATATTATAAGGACAAATGCATGCTCCGGTTCCAAACAAAATACCAAATTTTGCAATTTTATTTAAATTAGGCTCTCGCATAAATAATTCATCTTGACTCAAAAATGTTGTTTCTTGAATTCCATTCTTCTTTATTCTTAATTTTAGAATTAAATAGATGATTTTCTCCCAGTTACTCTTAAAAGCAACAATCTGTCCCATTTTATCATAATCAACATCTAAATCTTTTGCCAATTTTTCATAAACAGGAACACTGCGACGCAAATATTCTAATTTTTTTGTTTTACTACTTAAGTCAATTCCAACATGAATACAACCATCGTTTCGACTACTTGCGTGCATTGCTAAGTCATCTTCTTTTTCAACAAGAGCAACATTTAAGTTATATTTTGTTAGTTCTCTTAGGATTGCTGCCCCAATAATCCCTCCGCCAATGACAAGAACATCTAGTTTCATTCCCTCATACATTCGATCTACGATCGGAGAAATTCTCATTGGAGGTTCTATGAAATTATTTAGTTTAATCTCATTTATTACACTATAAAACTTTTTAGTTTTCGCTACCATTCTTCCTACTGCAACAATTTCATTCCAATCATTCGATAAACCAGATAATAATGCACAATCATCTTTTAAGGAAAGGGTAATATTAGGATTTATCAATTGTATTTTTTTGTTTAGTTTATTCACTATATTATCTAGCATCAAATTCACCTAACTTTTTTATCAGTGTTATTATTTTTTCTTCTTTTATTGCTTGATTTTGCATCACTTCTTGGATTGCCAAGCCATCGATAATTACCATTAACAGATAAGCTATATCCTCAGCTTCTTTTTCGTTTTTAAATGCTTGAATAATACCAACTTGAAGAATTTTATGCCACTCATTCCATAATTCATTAAACTTGTTGCGAAGCGTATCATTTCCTTTCAAACATTCATTGACTAAAAAAACATGTAGTTTAGCTCGATTAAATAGTTTAACCCCTTTATATAAAATGACACCTAGAAAGCGTTCAATGGTTAAGTCCTTCTGATGTCGCTCAATCCATTCCAAATATTCTGTATGTAACTCTTGAACATGCTTGACAATAACATCAAAAATGATTTCATCTTTTGTTGTATAGTAATAATAAAGTGTTCCTTTGCTGATATTACACATCTTTGCAATATCCTTTAAAGAGATCGAATTAACTCCCGACTTGGAGATTAAGCTTTCTACACTTTTTAAAATTTCATTGCGCATATCAATATTTATTTTTTTCGCCATAGAAATCTCCTTGTCGGTCGATTGACCGATATAATTATATCATGAATGAAAGCGCTTGTCTACAGAAATAAAAAAAGGATCGTCTTTTAAACGATCTTTTTTACAGTTATTCTGCTTTCATTTCCACTACTTCTTTTTTATTGCTGATAACATCAATACTTAATCTTGCAGATTGTCCGATTGCTTCAACAATATTGTCTTCTGTAACACCTAAAATATCACATCCCTGAGATTTATCAATGAACAAGTTTGCACATTGAAGATCGGTAAATTTTACCATATGTAAACCCCCCTCAATATTGTTCTCTCTCTGGTCTTTCATGATTTTTTTCATAGACATTCGATATAAAAATTTAGGAATTGTTACGATTCTATTCTTTTCTCGTCCAATATGCTTATTAAATATGGCAATCATTTCTTTCCATTCCATATTGTAATACCCGATTGGATATGCTTTTGCCCCACGATTTCTTTCTAATGCTCCGGCAATTGCTTGCCCAACTTGTTTTACTGTTAACATGGTTGTTCCCCCTTTTGGGTAGAACGTTATTTTCTTCATCATCAATAAATTTTCTACTAGAAATGTCCAAACTGGTTTACGCCCTTGTTGTGTTCCGAAAATATAAGGTAATTCTAGAACAGCTACATCGAAATCACTATCTGCAAATTTAAAGGCTTCCTGTTCTTGTTCTATACGACTACGAATATATGGATGCCATTTTACAAGTTCTAATTCTGGTTTTTGTTTTGCAAAATAAGAGAAATAAGAACCTAACACCACTGCATGTTTCACTCCTGCTTTTTTAGCAAGTCCCAATAACCTTTTAACAGTATCAATATTATATTTTTTGAAAAATTGATATATCGATGGTGGTCTTTCAATTCTTTCGTCCACCCCAGCTGCAAAAATAAATCCGTCACAGCCATCCAAATAAGAAAGCAATATCTCATCTGACATTTCCATATAGTTACCTATGATAATCTTCATATCCTGTGGTAGACTTGCTCCTTCTGGTATTGGTGGTAATGCAATTGATGATACTTTGTGCCCTCTTTTAATTAGTTCTGCTGCTGCTTGGCTTCCCAATAATCCTGTTCCACCAATAATAAAAACTTTCATTTCTCCCCCTCCTTATCTAAAAGCATAAAAGCAGTCTCGAAAGACCGCTTGTTCATTAATTACGTTTAATTCTTTGTTCAGTCTCTGGATCAAAGAAATGACATTTCTCCATATTAAAGCCTAATTCAATATCATCACCCATATGGATATCAACTCTTGCAGCGACTTTGGCAGCTAAGTTTTGACCATTCATGATTGCGTAAATATTTGTTTCTGCGCCTAATAATTCGGCTACATCAACTTTTAATTTTACTTTTTCATCTGGATGTTTTTCTAAGAATTCTGGTTCATCATGGATGTCTTCCGGTCTGATTCCTAGAATGATTGGTTTTTCAATAAAGTTTTGAGATTGTAATAATTTCATTCTAGACTCAGAAACTTTAATCTTTGAAACGCCTACTTTATGGTCTCCACATTGGAAGAAGCCATCATCATTAACTACACCTTCAATGAAGTTCATTGGTGGTGTTCCAATAAATCCACCTACGAAAATATTGTTAGGGTTGTCATAGATATCCTTTGGTGTTCCTACTTGTTGAATGTAACCATCTTTCATAACAACGATTCTTGATGCCATTGTCATCGCTTCAATTTGGTCATGGGTTACATAAATAGTAGTAATTCCTAGACTTTCAGTAATCTTGATAATTTCTGCTCTCATTTGTACACGTAGTTTTGCATCCAAGTTAGATAGTGGTTCATCCATTAAGAAAACCTTAGCATCACGAACAATAGCTCTACCTAATGCAACACGTTGTCTTTGACCACCTGATAATGCTTTAGGACGACGATCCAAATATTGATTCAATCCTAAAATACCTGCAGCATGTTTTACTCTTCTATCGATTTCATCACGAGCAAATTTACGAAGTTTTAAACCAAATGCCATATTATCATATACAGTCATGTGTGGATAAAGAGCATAGCTTTGGAAAACCATTGCAATATTACGATCTTTTGGTGCTACATCATTAACGATTTCATCGTCAATTCTTAATTCACCAGAAGTAATTTCTTCCAATCCTGCAATCATTCTCAATGTAGTTGTTTTACCACAACCAGATGGACCAACAAATACGATAAATTCTTTGTCTTTAATTTTTAAATTAAAGTCAACAACGGCATGAACATTGCCATCATAAACTTTATTAAGATTTGTAAGTGTAACAGTTGCCATTAATTTACCTCCTAATGTGCATTTACGTAAAAATTATACTAAAGATACCCTATTTATACAATGTGCAAAGTGCACAATTATGATTTTGATTTAATTAACCAATACATACTGACCGCATCTTTGAACTCTTGAATATTCATTCCTGTTTCTTTTTTAATATACTCTAATTTATTATTGATGGTATTACGATGCATATACACATCATGAGCTGTTTTTGTAATATTTAAATTATTATCAAACATTGCAAGGATAAGTTTTTCTAGTTGTTGGTCTTCTTCTACATTGTTCAATAAAATCTTTCGATATTTTTCCAAATCTTGCATATCTTTCTTTATAATTTCTAACACTAAGTCTCCCACGCTAAAATAATGGAATTTTTTAGGCGATATATATATTTCATATAAATGATACATAGTAAAGAACGCTTCTTTTGAGTTAATTTTTCCACTATTAAAAATAGATACCTTAATTCCAAAGTCATCAATAATAGACCACAAAAAATTTTTAACTTCATATCCGTGATTATTAAAATAAAATATAACAGGTCTTTCGTTTATATAAAGGACTGCTGATTCCCCAAAAAGTTCAACAAAAATATCTACAATCTTCTCTCTTGCTTCTTCTTTATCAATATTTAAAACAAGAAATCGAAACGGTTGAAATTCATTGTTTTCTTCTTCAAATAAAGCATGATACATTTTATACGATAAAACATCGTTGATTTTTTCTTTTTTAATCACAAATTCTTTTTTCATTTATATCACCACTACATATTTATTATAACAATTATTTCCCTCTTTTGACAATTATTTTTAAACTAATTGTTGTTTGCTATAACGTTTATAATTTCATTTGTCACTTTCAAATCATTTTTATAGATTTTAAATTGACTTTTTTGTATAATAAGTAGGTAAACAAAAGAAAGTGTGGTATCACTATGAAACTAGTATCTTGGAATGTCAACGGGCTTCGTGCTTGTATGAACAAAGGCTTTAAAGAGTTTTTTACTGAAATGGGTGCTGATTTTTTCGCTATTCAAGAAACCAAAATGCAAGAAGACCAAAAAGAATTTGCTTTCCCCGGCTATTATGAATATTGGAATTCCGCTGATAAAAAGGGTTATTCAGGTACTTTAATCTATACAAAAAGAAAACCTCTTTCTGTTGCTTATGGACTTGATGGTAAATATAATGATGAAGGTCGAGCGATAACACTAGAGTATGAAAATTTTTATTTTGTTACGATATACACTCCTAATGCCCAACCAGAACTTGCGCGTCTTGATTATCGAATGCAGTTTGAAGATGATTTGAAAGCTTATCTTAATACATTAAACAAAACAAAACCCGTCATTTTATGTGGAGATTTAAATGTTGCTCATCAACCAATTGATTTAAAAAATCCAAAATCTAACGAAGGTAATCCAGGATATTCCATCGAAGAGCGTACTAAATTTTCAACACTACTTCAAGAAGGATATGTAGATGCATTTCGCTATCTATATCCAGAAAAAATCCAATACACCTGGTGGAGTTACCGTTTTTTTGCTCGTGAAAAAGGCATCGGTTGGAGAATTGACTACTTTGTTACTTCTTTAAGATTAAAAGACAACATAAAGAATGTGATTATCCATGATCAAGTTTTAGGTAGTGATCACTGCCCTATTGAAATTATTATTGATTTATAAAAACTCTGATTAGTAGTATTCTTTTAAAGAAGTTTGATTTATTTGTGTTTCAGCATATATGACATTTTATTTGTAACATAAAAAAACGCAGTTGTTTCTAACTGCGTTTTTAATTTTGAATTAATCCCTAATGGAACGACACATGAGGAGTTTTTTCTTCTTCTTGTGTTTCTTCTTGGTAAAAATGAGCTTGTGTTTCAAACATCTCATAATATTTACCTTTTTTCTTCATTAGTTGTTTATGATTTCCTTGTTCGATAATTCTACCTTTTTCCATCATATAGATCTTATTAGCATCAACGACTGTTGATAAACGATGAGATATTAAAACAACCGTTTTTTCTGTACATAATTTTAATATTTTATTGTTGATTTCATATTCTGATATCGGATCTAACGATGATGTCGGTTCATCTAGAATAATGATAGGAGCTTCTTCAGCAAAAACTCTAGCTATCGCTAATTTTTGTTGCTCGCCTCCTGATAAGACTAGTCCTTTGTCATCAAATTCTTTGGTCATTATGGTATCAAGTTTCTTTTCAGTTGCCATGATCTTATCATACAAGCCTGCTTTTTTAAGAGCTTCCCAAACAACTTCATCATCGGTCTCTTGTTTCCTTGGTCGTAAAAGCACATTTTCTAACACAGAAACTGAATAAATTTGAAAATTTTGGAACAAAGAAACATACATTCTTCTAATCTCTTTTTCATCAATATCTAGGAATGAATCTCCATCAATTTTCATGTTTCCTTCACTAGCATTATAAAACTTCAATAATAATTTAATCAAAGTTGTCTTTCCTGCTCCATTGTATCCGATAATTGCAATCTTTTCTCTTGGTTCAATCTTTAAATTAATATCCTGTAAAACATATTCTTCTTGATCTGGATATTTAAACCCTACATGTTCAATTTCAATCACTGGATGAGTACTTTCTAGTTTTTTTCCACCACTATTTTCAACTTTGGGTTGATAATTCATTAACCAAAGAAAATCATCAATATATAGAGCATTATCTCTTAATCTGCCGATACTCCAAACAACACCATAAATATAATTAGTAACCCGTAAAATGGCATTGACAGAGGAAGCAAAAGCAGCAATTCCAATGATGTTTCGATATACTTTCCACATTAAATAGACATAAACAGCAAAATTACGAACAACTTGATAAGCAATTTCTTCAAAAATATTATATAGAAATCCTTTATTTTCCGTACGGCGATATCCTTTATCTAGATTCAGTCTTACTTCTTCTTCATTTTCTATTAATAGATTGGGAAGATTGGTAGTTTTAATATCACAGGTATATTTTTCAAGATAGAAAACTCGTTTGATATAACCATAACGACGTTCATTGGTTTCCATTTCTTTGCTTGTTTTATACCACATTTTATTATTTTTATACTGAACTATGAAAGCTATTGTTGATTGAATCACTACAGCTAGCAACAGCAATGGATCCTTAAAGATAATATAGGTACCCAGTGTAAGAATAATCGCTACATTCCGTAAAAATTGAACAAACGCATCAAAGGTGTTGATTCCTTTTAAATCGCCTTGTGTTAATGCTCGATGGAACAAATCGTATTCTTTTGGATTATCAAAACTAGCAATATCTAGTTTCGCTGCTTTCTCAAACATCACTTTTTGAATCTTTTTCATCCATAAGTGACGACTACGAGTAACTAGGTATCCAGAATGAATTCTCTGTACAATCAAGCAAGCAATCAACATAATGAAGAAGAAAACTAATTCCTTTACGATGATATCGAAACTGGCTTTTTCTTCTAGTACTAAGTGGATTATTTTCTCAATTATCATGACTTCTATTAAACTTGAAATAGCGGAAGCAATGATTGCAAAGAAAGAAGAAACAATATACAATGGACAAAATTTAGCAACATATTTAATCATAATCATATTATTCTTAAATGTCTTCATTTGTTTTCACTCCATTTACATAGTTTAATGCTTGGATGTTGAACATATAACGATATTGTCCATCTTCCATTTTCATTAAGTCCTGATGTGTTCCTTCTTCAATCACCTTTCCAGCAGAAAAAAGATAAATTTTATTTGCTTTTATGGTTGTTGATAATCGATGAGAAATAAATAGCAATGTTCTATCTTTTCCCAGTTTCATCATTTTCTCATAAATTTCAGCTTCTGCAATAGGGTCAAGTGCACTACTTGGCTCATCAAGAATAATAAAGTCATAATTACCTGCGTAGGCTCTTGCTATTGCTAACTTTTGTTTTTCTCCTCCACTCAATTCGACACCTTCTTTATCGAATTCTTGGGTGATTACTGTATCTAATTGTTTAGGAAATGACATCACCTTTTCATAAAGTCCACTAAATTTTAAAGCTTCAATGACTAGTTTTTCATCTTCCTTGCTTTTGCTTTTTCTTAAAAGAATATTTTCTGATATTGAGAACGAGTAAACTTGAAAATCCTGAAAGACTGCCCCTATTTTTTTTCTAATACTATCGGGTTTTAAATCCCGATAGTTCTCGCTATTATAAACAATCTCTCCTTCTTGTGGGTCATAAAGACGTAGTAGCATCTTTACAAACGTTGTTTTTCCTGCTCCATTTTCTCCAACAACAGCGATTTTATCGCCTTTTCTAATCGTTAGATTGATATCTTCCAAGGTCTTTCTTTCTCCATAACTGAAATTTAGATTCTTGATTTCTATTTTCTCTAATGTTTCTGCCTCTTTTGTGCCACTAATTTCAATCATTCCCTTTTGATTCATGATGGCAAACAACGTTTCTCCACGAACGGATGCAACTTCAAAGGAAGCCAGATTGTCAGAAAGGCCCCAAACAATATTACTCAATGATGTAGCAGCGACCGTTAAAGCAACAAATGAACCAAAATTCATTGATTCTAACGTGACATATGAAATAAAGCCTAAAGCTAATGGATAAATACTTCTAATCAAAATTTCTGAAACAAAAGTGACAATTGAACTCTTTAGTAATGTTGTATCTACATTTTTAATAACACGATTCCCTATATCATCATTTGCTTGTAATAAAAGATGATCAATCTCGCTCGTTCTAATATCAAAAGAAGCGTCCTTTAGGTAAAACATTCGTTTTACATAACTTCTTTCTCTGATATTCTTTTTGTTTTTTTGACTTAATTGCCAGTTAATTTGAGCGACATATTTTACTAAGAAAAAGTAGATGATTCCAACCCCTAACGCATAAAGTATGATAATATAATCTACCAATGCAAATAAGGTAAATATCATAATTACTTTTGCAAAACTAGAGACTATATCAGATAGCGTCCAAAACGCTTCAATAGATGCCCAACCACCTTCATCAATGGCTCGATTATAATCATTTAAGAAATCTGATGATTGATATTTTTCATAGTCTATTTCTTTTAACTTGTTGAAAATCATAATTTCATAACGACTAATAAATCTTCTTTGGTAACGTCGATATAGTTTGTTGAAATAATAATATATCGTTTGAACTAAGTAATATATAATTGTTGTTATACCGCAAGCAATTAATACTTTTATAAATTTTTCGCCACTGTTATAGTAATCGATAATTATTTGAACTATTCCAATGGGTATGAATGTCATCAAGAGCCCTAATACAATATCAAAAAGGCTATAGACTAAATAAAATGGACATAATTTAATGACCATTTGTGAAAGTTTTAACGTTCTTTTTATACCTTTCATAGGGACTCCTTCGTTTATTAACCATATAATTTTATCATTTGCAGTTTTATTAAGCAAGGAAAAAAATAAAAGAGCACTATCTTAGTGCTCTCGATAATCTATTATTTATTTTTGATTAGAAATATAATAAGGAATCTTTTCTTGTTCTACTCCTGTATAATACTCGGTAATAATTCTAATTAACATCATATTAAGATATTCGACTACTGTTTCTCCAACTGTAGCTTCAATATGCTCACCGCCAATACCCGAATGATTGGTAATATATGTATATGTTCCACCTGTCATCATTGCTTCATTACGTAGTAAATATTCTGTATATTTATCAATTCCGCTAGAAGCAACAGGAATCATTCTAATGCCCTTCTCACTGGCCATACAAATTGCATCATGATATTTAGTCATGATATCTTTTTGATAATGAGGAGGGGCATCAAGAACATGAACCAACAATTTTGTTGTGTTTTTTTCACTCCAATTTTTCGCTACTGCTTCATCTAAAGCAACATCAACAGCTTCTTCCCAATCTCCACCACCATTAGCATTTTGCGCTGCTAAGTTTTTCTTTTGATCTTCTATATCGGTGGAAAAATCGAAATATCTAGTAACGTACTCATCTCCTAAATCACGATAGAAAAGAAGCGCCAAGCGAATTTCAACCTCTTGATGAGTTTCTTTCACTGCGCCAATAACATAATCTATTTCTGATTTTAAATACCTAATTTCATCACCCATAGAACCCGTTGTATCAACTACAAACATAATTTCAATTATTTTTTCTTTTGTGTTTGTTTGATTTATATCATATTCTACAACATTTATTTCTTTACTATACGTATAGTCATGATATGTAGTTTTATTATTAACCGTGATTCCTATTTGTTTAATTGTTTCAACTTCGTTAGTTGATGGGAATAAGTATGCTTTTCCTGTAACATCACTTGTTGCTTTATATAAAACTTTTTGGTTATCGGCTAAAAGTTCAACTTTAACTCCTGATACTTTTTCTTCTCCATTTTTAATAACAACTTCAATTCTATTCAATGTATCAAAATATCCTTTTGCAAGATATTCTGTAAACAAGCCATCCTTAGAATCTTGGCCACTAACAAAAAGCCCTAACCAAAAGCCATAGTTCTTTAAATCACTCCACTCACTTGCTGAAATTTGTCCTGCTTGAGGAACAAAATCGTCTGGATTTCCT
>JAEZSA010000182.1 GCA_023422115.1 Bacillota bacterium
AAACGAAAGAGCCGTAAAATTAGAAAAGAATATAGTTTATTACCGATAAAACGAGTTTGTGATTTAACTTTCAAAGGTGAAGATATTCTTAAATTAACAAATAATCTAGATGGTCCTTACATTCAAGAAGTCCTTGATGAGATCATTTATAAAGTATTATTCCATGAATTACCCAATGACTATGATGCGATTAAAATCTTTACAGTTGGTTTATTAAAAGATAAAGGATTAATGTTAACAGGAACTTATCGTAGCAGCGAAAGAAGTGCTTTTGAGCGACCAGTAAGACAAGAAACTTATGAAGAAGATAATTCTTTTGATTATTATGAAGAAAAAAGTTTACCAGTTTCAAAACCAGTAGAAGAAACGAGTATGAAAAACAAGTTCGAAGAGTATGAACGTCGTCTTCATGAAAAGGATCGTCAAATCGCAGAATTGGAAAAGAGCCAATTAGAAATAGAATTACAAGCAGAAGTAAAGCAACTTGTGATAAAAAACCTTACAATGATAGGGGAATTACAAAATGCTGATGAAGAAGCAAAAGCTAATCTTGAAAAGACATATCGAGACATTCTAATCAAATCTAATCCTAAATATAAAAAATTGAAGGAGAAGAACAATGAATAGAATTAAAGATTATAATGCCAGTGAGAAAGCAACACTAGCACTAAGATTTACAGATATTCAAATCCGTAAGACAAGTGCCAATGCGGATTATGCTAGTTTATTAGGATTTGATGGAAAAGACTTGATTGAAGTAAAGATTTGGTCCTTATCAGAAGATAAAAAGCAACTACTAAAAAGTGGTGAAATTTATATTGCCACAGGAATTATGAAAGACTATCAAGGGAAATTACAATTCAATGTCAATGATTTTCGTTTAGCAACAGAAGATGATGAAATTGCAAAAGAAGATTTTTATGAGTATGCTAAAATCTCAATTGAAGTCTTACAAAATGAAATCAAAAAATACATTGAAAACTTGCAAAACAAGACGATAAAAGATATCGTTATCGATTTAGTTAAACAGTATTACAAAGAATTTTTCTTGTTTCCAGCAGCAATGACAATGCATCACAACTATTATTCAGGATTAGCCTATCATATCTATTCTATGCTACGATTAAGTGATCGATATTTAGAAATATATCCATTCATAAATCAAGATTTGGTTCATGCAAGTATTATTCTTCATGATTTGGGAAAGATTGTTGAACTGAGTGGACCAAAGGGAACAGAATATACCAAAGAAGGAAATCTATTAGGTCATATTACTATCGGTGCGAATCTAGTTTATGCATCAGCGTTAAAATTGGGCTATGAAAAAACAGATGAAGCTTTGGCATTACAACATATTATTATTTCACATCATGGTTTACTTGAATATGGTTCTCCCAAAGAACCGCAAATGGCAGAAGCTGTTTTGGTATATTTGTTAGATTTTTCTGATTCACGTATGGGTGCTTTAGAAAAAGAAATTCCTAATGGAGAAAAGGGACAATATACCAATCCGATTGCAGCTTTTGACCGAAAAGCATTCTATATTCCAGATATAAAATAAAAGAGCACATGTGATACGTGTGCTTTTTTTATTTGGCGATAAAAGGATTCTTGAGAAAAGATAGACAAACATATTAAAAAATGATATAATGATTATAACAAACGAAGTACGTAAATACGAACAAACAGAGGAGGATAACGTGTGAATTCAAACAAGAAAGTAATAAAAAGTTTGTTTTTATTATTATTGTTAATGATAAGTTTTGTTTTGGTTGGTTGTACTAAGTCAGAAGAAGAAATAAGTGTTAGTGAAAAAGATGAAATTAGAATGCAAGCAGTGAAAACACATCTCGATAATGTGTTAAGAAATTCTCGTAGTAAAATAAAGAATACATCTCTTTTAGCTGATGGTATCGATACTTTTACAGGAGAACTTGCTAGTTGGGCAAATAAAGATCAAACATTCTCTCCAATTTCTGATTATGCTTCCCAACAAAACTTCATGCGCACACTGGTTGCTTATTCCGCCATAACAGGGGATATGAAGTATAAGAATTCAGCAATCGCAACAACAAAGTATTTCATGAAGTATTTCCAACATAACAATGGTTTATTGAAGTGGGGAGGGCATGAATTCATCAATATTGATACGTTACTCATTGAAGGACCCGAAAACAAGGGCTTAGTTCATGAATTAAAGAACCATTATCCATATTATGAATTAATGTTAGAAGTAGATGAAGATGCTGTGAAAAAATATTTAGAACAGCAATGGGCGGCTCATGTTATTGATTGGTCTACATTAGATATCAATCGACATGGAGAAAACACAACAGTGTTAACTAAATACGAAGTTCCTGAAAAATCGAACAGTATTTTATTAAGACCTGTTCCTACTAGTGATGTGGTCGATCCAAGTAATGTTGTGACTACTGCTACAAACACCCAAGCGTTACAATTACCAAATAGTCAAGGGTTAACTTTTATTAATGCAGGTAGTGATTTATATTATGCTGCTTACTTATTGGGTGAATTAACAGGAAATCCAATGGCAATTTCATGGGGAAAATACTTGGCAAGACAATATCAATTGGCAAGAAATCCTGAGACGGGACTTCCAGTCTATCAATTCACACAGCCATTACAACGAGACACGACCACCGATGATACCGATACCAATTCCAAATTTGGTGATCGAGCAAAGCGTCAATTTGGCGATGATTTTGGCGCTGTTGCTTTAGAAGGGAATGTTTTATTTAAAAATATTTCTGCTATTATTATCGATAGCATGAACATCAATTTATACATTGGGGAAAAGTTTGATGATCAAGAATTGTTAAGTTGGACTGTAGACACCCTAAAAAAATACTATCAATACGCTTTATGCTATGATCAAAGTCAAATCATGAGATTACTACCAATGTGGAATGATGGACAATCAATGCTAGGGTATGTCTTTAAAAAAGATGGTTATTATGGAGACAAGGGAACAGTTGTCGATTACTTGAACATGTCTAGTGAAAACATGTTAACGATCGCGAGAGCTTGTGAGTTATTTCCAGAAGATCAAGAACTTTGGGATTTATTAAGAGAAGTGGCCAAAGGATTAGGATATGGTGATATTGGAGCAGATAAGAGTGGAAAAGAGCTCGCTTTGCAGATGAATCCAACAAGTCCAATAACAGGAACGAGCATAAATAGTAGTTTTGGTGTTATGAGTTTTGTTTATCTATATGAAATGACAAAGAAAACAGAGTATTTGGATATGGCGAGAACCATCGCTGATAATATTGTTGCAACAAAATTCCATCGTGGCTATTTCGTGAAATCAGAAGCTCATCGTTATTGTCGTATTAATGATAATGATGCGTTAGCCTTATTGACATTAGCAGCAGCTATTAGTGGAAAACTTTCAGAAATTCCTGTTTATTTATCGGATACAGGATATGTCCATGGTGATTATTATGATTATAGTAAAGGCAAAGTTCAAAATGGATATGATACAGATTATATTTATGAACAAACAAACTAAGGGATAAGGAAGGAGGAAATGTCATTCATTTGACTAAAACGATAATGAAGAAAAGTATGTTAATCGGTTTGTTAATTAGTTTAGCGATGATGAGTTTCGCGTGTACAAAACCGGAAGAAGAAGTGGCATTGGCAATTACAGATGCAACAGAGAAAATATTTGTTGATGAAGAAATCCAATTAGGTATTAATAAAGATGTGAATGAAGAAGAAATTATTTGGTCAACGAATAATAAAGCAGTGGCTTCCATCAGCGAAACGGGACTAGTAAAAGCGCGCGCAAAAGGGAAAGTAGTCATTACTGTCAAGACAAATACAGAAGAAGCAACCGTTGTTATTGAAGTTATACAAGAAGATGTTCCCCCAATTCAAGATGAAATCAATCGAATACCAGAAGAATTTGAGATTTGGTATGAAGGATTTGAATATATTACTTTCCTTGATGAGTGGAGTTTAAATAGCGATTTAAAAACAGATGAATTAGTAGGTGCATTTCGAAGTGATGAAAAAGCAGTGGCAAAACCCACTGAATTAGATTATGCTTTACGATTAACCAGTAATGATTATACTGATGCAAAGTTGGAAAGAGGATTTCCAGTCATTAGTGATGGCTATTTCGCCGTTGATGTTCGCTTAGAAGATTTAAATAGTCAAATGTCATTTGAAATTTATTCTAATAAAAATTACCGCTTGTTTAGTATTCATTTACATCAAGGAGGAGGAATTCGTTATCGAATTGATCAGACTTCGGGAGGATATGGAATCCGATTAGAATCAAAAGCTACTTGGACACCAAAGGAATGGATGCGTTTGGTGATTACTTGGGATGCTTCTGTAACGGAAAGTGAATTAAAAACTTATAGTGCCTATATTCTAAAAGAAGAAAAACTTTATCAATTTGCTAAAGACGTTCCTTTTTTGTATCAAACAGAAGGCGGAGGAATTCCTGGATGGATGAAAATAAGAGTGAATAAGGGCAATGATACTGACAAGATGGAAGGAGATTATCCTGCTAATCCAACGGCTTATGTTGATAATATTGTTCTGAAGAGTTTTCAAGCGATGAAAGATGCTTTGAAAGTTCCGCCAATTGATGATACGTGGGTGAACAGTGTAGAAACAAAAGGAATTCTAGATGATATTATGAATAACAAATGTGTTTTATTCATCGAAAATAAGATGAGAAATACAAAACAAAAAGTTTAACTAAAAATACAAAAGATAAGCACTTGGAAAACAAGTGCTTTTTATATCCTAAATAAGGAGAAAAGGTTTACATTATTTTTAAAAATGGTAAAATAGAAGGGTATATAAATAATGTTTACTTGATTTGAGAGGAGAAAACGATGAAATTTTTAAAGAAATCATGCTTGATAATTTTATTTTTATTAGTTGTTTTTGGGATTACAACACCATTAAAAGTGGCTGCTAGTAATGGAGATGTTCACATTATGGCAACAAATCCTGGTGAAGATATGGCTACAGAAATGAATATTTTCTGGCAGACAGATTATCAGGGAACATTTGTTCAATTAGCGTTAAAAGAAGATACTGCTTATGCTAATGCAACAACCATTCCAGGGGAATGCGAACCCATTGATTTTAAACTAGAAGGAACGACTTTGGGGTATACAGGAACAAAACCGAATTATAAGTGTGGTGTAACCTTAACAGATTTAACTCCTGATATAGAATATCGTTATCGAGTAGGGAAAACCAATATGTCTAGTGATTATTTCTTTAGGACAGCAGGGGCAGAAAACTTTACTTTCCTTGTTATTAGTGATAGTCAATTATATGGATCACCAGCAACAAATCAAAACTATTTGGATACTTTAACTCATGCGTTTGCTCAAGCAGATGCTAATAATACACCCATTTCATTTATTCTCAATTGTGGAGATATTATCAATGATGGTGGTAAGCTTCAAGATTATGAAATAATCTTGAATGCTGATACTCTTCGTTATGCCCCACTAGCAATGGCGATTGGAAATCACGATATTCTTGATGCTGCTGGTGGATATGCTGGAAGTCGTTTCTTTAATGCAATGCATAATCATCCAGATAATGGAGCCGTTGATTTTGCTGGGTCATCATACTATTTCAAATATGGAACAACGTATTTCTTCGTTATTGATACAACAATAAAAAGTACCAGTGCCTATCAAAAACAAATTGATTGGTTTAAAAATATTATGGATACAGAACAACCACAATATGCGATTGTAATTGGTCACTTTCCTCAATATGGTAGTGATGGAACTTTAGTGAATTCCATGTGGGTTCCTGTTTTAAATGACTATAATATTGATTTTTACTTAACGGGTCATGGCCATACTTTGCAACAAAGAACATTAAAAAACTATATCTCAATTGAAGCGGGAGCAACGTATAATCCTGCGGATCGTTTCGTATTAATGACAGTTACTCCAACTGCAATTCGTTATAAAGCATACACAGAAGATACCGTTAGTTTTCAAGGAATATCACAAGCAAAACGAGGATCAGAAGTTGCTACAGAATTTTCAAAAGAAGAGTATATGAATAAAATAAAAATAGAAGCAATTGCTTCTAATCGAAAGAAAGCTGAAATCAGCTGGGATAAATCAGGTTATGGATATGTAAACTACCTTACTGTTACCGATGCGAATCATAAAGTAGTCTTTACAAAACGAGCTACTTCTGATTTAGATATTAGTGGTACAATCAGCGGATTAAGCGTTGATACTGAATATAGTTATACAGTAAAAGTTGATTTTAAAGATGGAACTAGCCAAGAGCAAGTAGTATCTTTTAACACGTTCCCAAGTTATGGTGGATATGAAAATATCACTTATATGGAAACGGAAGAAAACTATATCGTTAATTTTGACCCTTCTACTATTGAAACAGTATTATTATCTGAGGTTAGAGTTTATATTAATGGGGTGTTACAAACAACGATAGATGAAACAGCAAAATATGTGAAATTAAGTAAGACTCTTTTTGGTGATCAAAACAGAATTGAATTATTTGGTTATTCTACAGCAGAGAGTAAAGAGGTTTTGCTAGGAACTTTAGAAATCAATAAAGAGATTGTACCACCAACATTAACGGTTAAACCGAAAGAAGTTACCCTTGAAGAGGGAACCACAACTGAAATTGATGTTACAATCACAGAAGGATTTGAGGATAAAATTGTATGGACTTCTAGTGACGAGACTGTTGCAACAGTAGAAAATGGAGTTGTTACAGCAGTGAAACCTGGAGATGTAGTGATTACAGCTACAGTTACTGGGTTCGATGTTAAGGAAGAAATTACTGTAAAAGTAACAGCAAAATATGTTGAGCCAGAACCCGAACCCGAACCCGAACCCGAGCCCGAACCTGAACCTGAGCCAGAACCCGAGCCTGAACCTGAGCCTGAGCCTGAGCGTGAACCCGAACCAAAACCAGGATGTTCTTCATCAGGTAAGAGTTTGTCTTTCATTGGATTAGCTTTCGTCTTATTTATAATTAGAAGAAGAAGATATTTTTAAAGGATATTAGAGAACGCAAAAAAGGGGGAAAGAGTTTCTGAACAGCAGGAATTCATATGATAGGCAATACTTATAGTTGTAATACTAACATTTATTGTTGCTTTTATTTTTTATGGTAAGAACTTAAAATTTTTAGGAGTTTTAAAA
>JAEZSA010000196.1 GCA_023422115.1 Bacillota bacterium
TATCAGTGCGATAAAAAATATTTCTCGTGTTATAAAAAGTAATGGAATTTTGGGCCTTTCTCCCGAAGGAAGATTAAGTGCTTATGGAGAATTAGAAACGATTATTCCTTCCACTGCTAAATTGATTAAGAAAATGGGAGTCCAAGTGATCTTATCAAAAATCAATGGAGCTTATTTCTCTATTCCTAAATGGGCAAAAACATGGCGACGAGGTCGTGTTGAGGTCCAATATCACCAAATTTTCAGTGCTGAGGAATGTAAAATGTTATCCGTGAAAGACATTTATAATCGTTTGGTTTCTGAAATTCATTACGATGAATTTGACTGGCAAGAAAAAAATCGTGTTAAATATAAAGGAAAACAGTTTGCTGAAGGACTGGAACAAATTTTGTATCGCTGTCCTATTTGTCATAAAGAATACACTTATGAATCGTGTAATGATAAAATAACTTGTTCTTATTGTCACAGCGAAATTATTCTAAATCAATATTATGATTTTGTCACTAATAATCTTAATATCCCAAAAAATATTAAAATGTGGTACCTATGGCAAAAAGAATGGGAAAAGAAAAACATCGCTGATCCAAATTATTCTCTTACCAGTGAAGTTACTCTAAAACATCCTGATCCAAATGGTCATGGTTTCGTTGTCGTTGGGAGTGGAATCACTACCTTGACGCATCAAGGCGTTGTTTATCGTGGTACTATCCACGATGAACAAAAAGAAATCTTTTTCGCGATAGATTCTATTCCTGCCATTCCTTTTGGAGTAAACGAAGATTTTGAAATCTATGATCATAACACATTATATTATTTTGTACCAAAGAATATTCGAGAATGTGTCAAATGGTCTATTGTTGGTGAATTGATTTATCAAAAATATATTGCTGATCAGCATATTGATATCTTGGAGTAATGTATGAATGAAGAAAAAATAATTAAAATTAATAAGCGATCTTTTATCACAGTTTGTATTGTCCTTCTTTTCTTTATGATATTATCTTATGGACTAACTTATATCATTCCCAAAGGATATTTCGATGAAAATCTCAATTATATCGTTCTTGAAGGAAAGGGATATTCATTCTTCCATTTCTTGTTATCTCCTTTTCTTGCTTTAGCTAGCGAAGGTGGACTTAATATTATTGTGATTTCACTTTTCTTATTAATACTAGGCGGATCATTTAATATTATCGACAAGACAAAAGGATTAAACTCTATTATTAGTTTTCTTGTGCAAAAATTTGAAAAGAGAAAATATTTATTAATCTATTCTGTTATTCTAGTTTTCATGCTTTTTGGAGCTTTATTTGGAATTTTTGAAGAATCAATCACCCTATTACCGATTATTGTTTTTTTAGCTCTGGCAATGGGGTGGGACACGTTTACCGGTTTATCAATGTGTTTACTAGCAGCTGGATTTGGTTTTTCATCTGCCATTACCAATCCCTTCTCTGTTGGTCTTGGTTCATCACAAATGGAAATTAATTTGATTGATGGTATTTGGTTTCGTGTTCTTATCTTCATTCTTATGTATATTGTTTTGTGTATCTTTACCAAAATACATGTGCGTAAAATTGAAAAGAATCCTCAATCTTCGATAACTTATCAATCTGACCAACAGAAATTACAGAAATTTAATTTTTCTGAAGCTTTTAATAAAACAAATGAAAAATCTTTGAAGGTTTATGTAATCTTCTTCCTTTCATTACTAGCGATAATCATTCTTTCGTCAATTATCCCTGTATTACAAGGATATTCAATTCCTATTATTGCACTAGCATTTCTGTTTGGAATTTTTATCTGTGGACTACTATTAAAATATTCTTTTAAATCATTAGGTAAAATGTTCTTTCAAGGATTAGCAGGCATCAGTCCCGCTATCATTATGCTTATGCTTGCGGGTAGTATTAAATTTATTCTCGATGAAGGACAAATAATGCCAACGATTATTTATAATCTAATCAATTTTTTAGAGGGAACATCGCCCATTATGGGAATATTATTCATCTATTTGATTATTTTATTGATTCAGTTTTTTATCGGTTCTGCCAGTGCAAAAGTAATTTTAATTGTTCCAATTATTGCCATTATGGCTGATAAATTAGAAATAAGTCGTAATATTGCTTTATTAGCTTTTATCTTTGGAGATGGTTATACCGATTTAGTATATCCTACCAATCCAGTATTACTGATATCACTGGGAATGGTTTCCTTTGGTTACTTCAAATGGATTAAGAAAACTTTCCTATTACAAATGATTGTTTTGGTTCTAACAGTCTTATTACTACTATTAGGTTATATTATCGGTTATTAATGAAAAAGAAAGTCCGCTTACAAAGTGGACTTTTCTTTATTTTTCGCAATTGTAAACGTTTACTTCTCGTTTTCTATTGCATTTTTATTGAAACAAATATATAATTCATCTAAATTACACAAAGGAGAGTAATTATGGAAAGTTTGAAAAAGAAATATGGGCTACTAACAGGCATTGCGATGGTTGTCGGTATCGTTATCGGATCCGGTGTATTCTTTAAAGCCGGAAAAGTATTGACAAATACGAATGGTAAATTGGGAACCGCTTTATTTGCATGGTTAATCGGGGGATTGATTATGGTGGTTAGTGCTTACTGTTTTGGATTGGTAGGGGCTAAAATCGAAAAAATAAATGGGGCTGTTGACTACGTTGAAGTAGCAACAAATAAAAAGGTCGGATATGCTCTTGGCTGGTATTTTGCAACAATCTACTATCCAATTCTAGTTTCAATTCTGGCATTCCTATCTATGAATTATTTATTCACATTACTTGGAATCGGAAATTTAATTATGGGTGGATTATTCTGGTTATGCGTGGTAATTTTAATTTGCTTATCATTCTTAATGAATACGATGGCACCTAAAGTTGCTGGTTATTACCAGGTATCAACTACTTTCATTAAATTAATTCCTATCTGTATTATTGCTATCATTGGTACTATTATTGGCTTAGTGAATGGAAATACTGGGGAAGCTTTTAAAGCTGTTGGTGACAGCGCTCTAGTGAAGAGCGATTTTGGTTCTGCCATCTTAGCTACCATCTTCGCTTATGAAGGTTGGGTTGTAGCAACATCAATTAATGCAGAGTTAAAAAACTCAAAGAGAAATTTACCTCTAGCATTGTTTATTGGTACAATTATTGTTATTTGTGCATATCTACTATATTATTTAGGTCTTTCTTCATTAATTCCTAATACAAACGATATTATTCAATTAGATAGTGGCGCTCCACTTTTTGCTATGAATGGTTTGATTGGTAAAGCGGGAGAATTTATCTTTAATATTTTAGTTATCATCTCTTGTTTAGGTACATTAAATGGTTTAACAATGGGTTGCTGTCGTGGTTTATTTTCATTAGCAACTCGTGGACAAGGTCCTAAACCATTACAATTTGCAAATCTACATCCTAAATATAACACTTCAATAAAATCTTCAGTTGCTGGATTACTTCTATCATTGGGATTTGCAGGATTATGGTATGTTGCAATTCGTGGATGGTTACCTCTAGGATCAATGGATGAAGTTTCTATTGCTGTTGTTTATATTTCATACATCGCAGTTTATATTTGGATTATGAAAGAATGCACAGAGTTGAATAAATTCAAACGCTTTGTAATGCCTAGTCTAGCAATTCTTGCTTCAGTATTACTAACATTTGCTTCTACTGGCTTATTTCAGTTAGTCACATTAGGAAGCTTTGCAAAAATGCAAGAGTTCTTAGTCTTCTCTGGAATTTCATTCCTATCTGTATTCATTGGTCTTCTATATTATAAAGATAACCCATTGCAAATTACAGATCAAATTCTTAAAAAAGAGTAAACTAAAAACCACCATATTGCTGGTGGTTTTTTTATTTAACCTACTATTTGATTTGTAATTGGTTTTAGACTATCGAGAATTTTGTTTAAGTCGATGACATTTTCAAAGACCCATAAAACAGGATTCTTTTCATAGAAGAATTTACCAATTCCAAATTCTTCAACTCCAATTTTCATATCCGTTAACATGAATTCATTAATTGCTGGGAAGAAACCTCCTAAAGCAGACAAAGCAAGCATCAATAAACTAACAATAACTACTGCTTTCGCAAAACCCAAAGCAAATCCAAGTAATTTGTTAATTCCACTAATTGCTTTACTATTCTTTACAAAAGAATCAATAAAATGAACCAATAATTTCATAACAATGAATATTACTAAAACCAAAGCAATGAAGGAAATAACAATCAATAATGTTGGGCCAATTTTTTCTGCTAGTATTTCTGAAAAAGTTAGTCCATAAGATGTTTCATCAATGGTAATTAAGTTAAGTAGCATTTTATCAATGAAATCAGGTAATCCAAGTTGATCCATTGCTGGGGTTAGCATTTCGTTAGTCGCACCATTTGGAATTGGAGTAGTGAATATTTCCCCTTTTGAAGCTAAAAATTCTGCAACTTTCTCATTAATTGCTGGTGCTAGTTTCGTACCAGATAAGAAAACACTAACTGGTTTTACCCCAATAAATGCTAAGATGATAGCTACAAGTAAGTTAGCAAATGATAATACTTGACGGATAAATCCTTTTGCAAAACCAATTAAAGCAAAAATGCCTAAAATAATTAAGATGGCGATATCAATTTTTCCCATATTTTCTCCTATTTTTTCTTTATTTCTTCTATCTTCTGTAA
>JAEZSA010000021.1 GCA_023422115.1 Bacillota bacterium
AATTCTCCTATTCTTATGATTATACACTATAATAAAAACCCTGCAATATGGTGTAGTCACTTTTTTTATAAGTGTCCATATTACAGGGTATATTTTAGAAATAGACCTCTTTTTTTAATGCTTTATAACATAATAGTTTTTCTTGCCTCGACGAACAATCGTAAACTTGTTTTCAATTGCATTTTCTGGTAAAATCGTAAAATTCAAGTCTTTTACAATCTCTCCGTTAATGCTGACTGCTCCATTTTCTATGAAGGTTCGTGCTTCTCGTTTAGAAGATGCTGCTTTGATTTCCACCAAACAATCAACAATGTTCATCGCTCCATCAATTTGACTTGTTGGAACGCCTTTAAATCCTTCCTCTATTTCTTCAGCGTTTAATTCTTGCACTTTTCCACTAAATAGAGTTTCAGAGATGTGAACAGCTTGTTCATATGATTTTACTCCATGGACTAAAGTTACGATCTCTCTCGATAAAACTTTTTGTGCTTCGCGAAGATGTGGTTCTATTAGTACTTTCTTTTCTAATTCTTCTATTTCTTCTCTAGATAAGAATGTATAATACTTAATATACTTGATAACATCAGCATCAGCAGTATTAATAAAATATTGATACATTTCGTAAGCGGTTGTCTTTTTCTCATCTAACCAAATTGCACCACTTTCTGTTTTACCAAACTTTGTTCCATCGGTTTTTACAATTAGTGGCATTGTCAGACAATAAACTTTTGCTGTGCTTCCTTCAACTTTTCTAATCAAATCAAATCCTGCTGTAATATTCCCCCATTGATCTTGACCACCAATTTGCATATCGCATTGTAGAACTGGATCTTGATGCATCTTTAAAAAATCGATGGCTTGCATAATCATATAAGAAAACTCTAAATATGTTAATCCACAATCAAGTCGAGACTTTACACAATCTTTCGCTAGCATTTGGTTTATATTAAAATGTTTTCCATATTCTCTCCACAATTCTATCGCTGACATTTTTGATAACCAATCATAGTTATCAACACAAAAGGCTGTTTTATTATCAAATTTAATAAAACGAGAAAATTGTTCTTTAAATAATTTTCCCCATCCTAATACTGTATCAACAGGATTCATTGTTCGCTCGTTTTTCTTTCCGGTTGGATCTCCAATTAACCCTGTTCCTCCCCCAGTTAAAACAATAATCCGATGTCCAGCTTTGTGAAATCTCATTAATGTAACAATTGGTAATAATGAGCCTATATGTAGACTATCAGCTGTAGGGTCGAAACCACAATATAAAGAAATTGGTCCCTCCTGAAGTCTTTTCTCCAAAGCTTCTTCATCAATAATATCATATATTAATCCTCTCCATTTTAAATCTTGTAATAAGTTCATATCGTTAACCCTCATTAAAAAATGCTTTCCTTTCTTTTTTTATATAAAAAGCCCTTAGAATAATCTAAGGACTTAATTTTCTTAAGCGGTACCACCTTAGTTTTTAGATGACTCTAAACACTCATTTATAGTAAAACTCCTAAGATGTATTTCTAGATTATTTTTTGCTTATTATTCCACCATTAAAATAAGTCTCTTTATTTCAAAATTAATCTATACTAATTCTTAATCATCGTTTTTATTTAGTTGATTCGCGCCAAACGATACTATAAGGTAATAGTATTTTTTGACCTTTACTTTCTTCGTTTCTCATTAATTCTGTTAGATAACTCATCGCTCTATTTCCCATTTCATAAATTGGAATTTCGGCACAAGTCAATTTTGGATTAGATAATATTGCATATCTTGTGTTTTGCATGCCAATTATTTGGAATTCTTCAGGAACTTTTATTCCTTTTCTTTTAGCAACGTTCATAAATGAAATTGCCATTGAATCTCTAACAACTAAAGCAACATCAGGAATTCGTTTTTCTAATTCCGCATCAAAGAAGGCTTCATTTTTCGCAATATCTCCACTAGAGTAGATAATATCAGCAGGAAGATTTGCTTCTTGCATTGCTCTTATATATCCTTTTTGCTTCATTTCATTTAGACTATATTTATGCTCTGTTCCAACGAAAACAATTTTTTTGTTTCCTCGACTTATCATTGTCTTTGTAATGTCATAGGCACATTGTTCATAATCTACACATACGCTTCCGATTGTGTCTTTTTGTGATAATGAGTTTACGAATACAACAGGAACTGGTGTATATTCAATTTGTTGATAAGCTTCTTTTGTCATTTCATCGTTCATGAATAAAATTCCATCTACGCTTGAAGCAATTACTTCTCCCCATAAATCTCGTTCTTGCTCATGATCTTTGTTGATAAACAAACGAATAGTATATCCCATTTTCTTTGCAACATCATCGATTCCTTGAATCATTTCAGCAACACTGGCACGTGACAATTCTGGAATTACCACTGCAACTGTTGTTGAACGACGACTTGCTAACCCTCGGGCATTCGCATTCGGTTTGTATCCTTTTTCTTTAATAATACGCAAAACTTTATTTCTTGTCGCTTCTTTTACCTTTTCAGGATGGTTTAAAACTCGAGAAACAGTAGCTAAGCTTACCCCTGCAGCTCCAGCTATATCGTATATTTTACTTTGATTCATGTTCATACCTCCCACAGTTACTTTTATATTCTATCATAGAACTATTTTTTTTGCAAGTTTTTCATGAAAATATTACATAAATAAAAAAGGTGTTGTTTTCAAACAACACCTTAATCTTTAAAAAGCTTACAAGCGCTCTTTAATACGAGCAGCTTTAGCTGATAAAGTACGAATGTAATTAAGCTTAGCTCTTCTAACTTTACCGCGACGAATAACTTCGATTTTGTCTACTGCTGGAGTATGGATAGGGAATGTTTTTTCAACACCAATACCATATGAGTTTTTACGAACTGTAAATGTTTCGCTAACTCCTCCACCACGTCTTTTAATTACTAACCCTTCAAAAATTTGGACACGTTCACGATTACCTTCTGTGATCTTAATGTACACTTTTACATTATCACCAGGACGGAAATCAGGAACATCTTTTTTCAAATACTCTTTAGTAATAGCATCAAGTAATTGTTGACTCATTTGTTTTCACGCTCCTTCTACCAATGCTCATTCCTATCTTCCATTTTAATAGTAGCGGAGCATCGTGATTAGTTAACATTATTAACCTTGTATATTATATATTATTTTTTCGCTAAAAGCAAGATTTTTATTTTAAATTTCAATTTTACTCACAATTACATCCTGTTTCAGGAATAAAATTTCCTTGCTTATCACTAATATATTGGCTATAGCCCCCTTCATAATAGTAAAGTGCAGTATAGCCTTCCTTTTTTAGCGCTTCTAACATCAATAAAGCATGTTGATCCTCCATTGTCATTACAATGATCTTTTGATTTTTATTTGTATATGATAATGAAATGCTATATACCAATTTATCAATTTTCATTTGATAATCTTCCACAATATCAGGGCCAAAACACATGAAATCAGCGATATGTCCTTCTCCACATTCACTATATAAACGCATGTCATACTTTAATACATCTTCTGTAGCAATTAGAAGATCAAAATCTTCAACGCCAGTTACTTTGTTGATACTTTTTTTGTCACATCCATTACAAAATAGTAGGATTATTAACAGTACTATATTAGTTATCCATTTTATAATCTTCATTTCTTTTAATCATTTCTAAAAATTTTTGGTCCTCTTTAGTAAGAGTTGCTTTCGCCAATAAATCTGGTCTATTCTTAAATGTCTTTTCTAACGATTTAAAACGTCTCCATTTTCTAATATTTTCATGATTTCCTGATAACAAAACCTCAGGAACCAAAAGGCCTTCAAACTCTACAGGTCTAGTATATTGAGGAAATTCTAATAGTTCATTATCAAAACTTTCCACTTCAATCGATTCTTCATTTCCCAATACTTGAGGTAGCAATCTAATCACGCTATCCACGATTGCTAGCGCCGCTATTTCTCCTCCTGTTAATATGAAATCTCCAATAGAAATTTCCTCATCAATATAATTGGTAATACGATGATCAATTCCTTCATAATGACCACATACAATAATCAAATGTTCTTCTTTTGCATAATCCCTAGCAATTTTTTGTGAATAGGGAACTCCACTAGGGGTAGTAATTATTTTTTTAGCTTTACTATAATTGGGTAGTGATTTTAAACAAGCAATAATTGGCTGCACTTCTATAATCATCC
>JAEZSA010000047.1 GCA_023422115.1 Bacillota bacterium
ATCTCAAGGAGTGGCATTAGAGCAATACTTGTGAAAGTAATTGCTTCTCCATTAGCAAATACTTTTGCAATTGCTAAAGATATAGCAAATAATACTAATCCAAAAGCATCATCTAAAGCAACAACAAGCAACAATGTATCAGTTAATTTTCCTCGTGCTTTATACTGTCTAATTACCATTAAAGTAGCTGCTGGTGCAGTTGCTGTAGCAATTGCTCCCAACACTAAAATTAGTGGTAGATTTTCATGTAATGTTCCTTTGATTAATCCGAAAATAATCAAGAAAAGATCAACAAAAACCAACGCTAAAAAAGATTGAATGAATGTAATAATAAAAACATTTTTACCAATCTTTCTTAAATTTTCAAGTTTAAACTCACCACCTATTGAAAATGCAATGAATCCCAAAGCAACTTCAACTAATAAAGACAATGAAGCAACATCTTCTTCACTAATAATACTAAGGAAACGAGGTCCAATTAATAGACCAATAATTAAATAACCAGTAATATTAGGTAATTTGACTAATTTCATTATTCTTGTAGATAGTAATCCAGCCAATAAGGCTATGGCGAACATAAGTAAAAGATTCATAAATTATCTTATCTAGATGCCCTCTGCAAAATTAACAGGTACAGAATACATAAATCCTTTATTAGCGATTCCATCAGTTGCTTCATTGACAAGTCTTCCCAATGTTTTCACTTCTTCATCATCTTTCACTACAATAAATAACATGGGTCGTGAATCTTGAGTGTAATTAACAACTCTGGATATTCCTCCAAAAACAGGTCCTTCATCAACGTTTGAATTTAGCAATGCGTCCTTAATACTCATTGTAGTTAATACACTACCATGGAAATTATTATCTGAAAGTTTCTTTAGTATTTTCGGCATATACTCGCCTTTTACCAATACTGTTACAAATAATTGCATATGACATTTCCTTTCTTTTATATGTAGTTATTATACTCTTATTTTTGTTTTTTTCAAGTGCAAAAAATCGTTTTCAAAAAACATTCAAATAAGAATGTTAATTTAACATTCTTATTTTAATATTTCCTACGACGGATAAAAACTAAGCCTAATGGAAGTAATATATACCACAAACTCATACCCATTTGACATCCAGTTTCATTTATTGGTTCTTCTGGTACATCGATTGGTTCTTCTGGTACATCAATTGGTTCTTCTGGTTCTTCTACTTTACTAACTTTTACAGTTAATGTGTCAATGGCTTCTTCATGACCAACAGCGATTACTGTAATTGTTGCTTCGCCCTCTTTAACAGCAATTATAGTTTGGCCTTCAATACGAGCAATACTAGGATCACTTGATAAGAATTCTAACACTACTTCTTTATTTGGTGATACTGTCACTACTAATGGCTCACTTTCACCAACTTCTAACTCGACATCAACTACAGAAAAGCTAACTCCAATCGGAATATAATTTTCTCCATAAACAATTGATGTTGTATATAACACAACATTATTGCTATCTAATGCTTGAAAAACAATATTATTTTCTTTTTTTGTATCAACACTAGATAAAGATATTTCTTTTGTTGTTGGACTAACTTCACTTAGAAGAGTATCATTTGCATAAACAGCAATCTTTGTAAGCATTTCATTATCAATTTGACTATCCCAAACTAATTTATCTCCTTCAATTCTTACATTTTCAATTTTTCCAAAAACAGCATTAGGATTAATTAGTTCCAGTTCTTTTGTAGCTACTTGTCCATCACGGAAATACACATTAACTGTGTAATTCTTACGATAATCATTTGCTTTCAAGTTAGGGATTACTAACGATGTTTGGTTGTCTAAAGGACGGAAGCTACTAATAACTTCTATACCTTCTAGTAAATCTATTTTATAGGCTTTTGCAAAGAACTCATTTGGATAAACTAATTTTGATTGGGTGAAGTCTTCAGCAACTTCAGTTTTTACATCCTTCATACTATCAGTAACATCAAAATTAGCCATCTTTGCTTGAATAGCAATTTGATCTAATATAGTTCCTGCTTCATTATAAGTCTTTATCATTAATGTCTCATTAGAAACGGTAATTCCCATTGCAATACTGGTATTACTAATCTTCTTGGCCACATAGATATCAGTTGATAAAGAGGTTTCCTCTTCCAAGCGATCACCAATTGCGCTACCTGTAATGTAGATGGCTCCCTTTTTACTTTCTGTCGTATTAGATCCATTATAAATACGATTACTTCTCGTATAAACATGATCATGACCTGTTAACACTAAATCAACACCATACTTGTCGATGATTGGTTGTAAACTCCGCATAGAACTACTGACTTCATTACCTGCATAATGGTACATATGATGGAACAAAACTATATATTGACTTGGATTGTTTGCTAAGACTTGTTCTAGCCATATTTTTTGATTAGTTTCATACTCATCTGGTTGACTAGATAAGCGAAATGCTTCAGAATCAAGAGAGATAAATAACACACTACCATATTGAAAGAAATAACTAGCATTTTTTACCCCTTCAGCCCCATTATCAGGATTGTTTGAATACATATCAAAGTATTTTCTGCTATCTTCATATATTTGTGCACTACGATTATAGTATTCATGATTTCCTGGAGTACTTGCAATCATATATTTTGAAAACATCGACAAGGTATAATAACTATTCCAGTCCCCACGAACCGTACCATAAGCCGTCATATCGCCACCTGTTACGACAAACTTTAAGTTGCGATATTTACTTTCAATTGTGTTGATTAGATTTTGTGCTGAATTATATCGAGATGGAATCGATTGATACACATGAACATCAGAAATATACATAAATGTAAAAGCACTTGTTCCTGAGGTGGTAAACCCGTAGGTAGAAGAAAAATTTGTTTTACCCACGCGGTAGATATATTCAGTATCGCTCGTTAAGT
>JAEZSA010000104.1 GCA_023422115.1 Bacillota bacterium
TGATGGAGATGGAGTTTCTGATTGGGATGCCAATTATATTCAACACGATGCAGCAATCAATGAAGGTAACAGTGGGGGTCCTTTGATTAATCTTAAGGGAGAGATCATAGGAATTAACACGACTAAAATATCCGCTGCTTCTGTTGATAACATGGGTTTTGCGATTCCTATCAATTTGGTAATTGAGCTTGCTTCTGTTTTAGAACAAGGAATTCAACCAAAAAGGCCAAAATTAGGTATCACAGTCATTGCTGTTCGTGATGTTCTTTCCAGTGCTGATTTACAAAGCCAATATCCAATTCCAAATGGTGTGACTTATGGGATGTATGTTGCAGAAGTATCAACAGGAGGTTTTGGCGATAAAGCAGGGATTAAATCTGGTGATATATTAATCGAATTTAATGGGATAAAGATTTATAACTCTGCAGAATTACGGGCAGAGATCGGAAAAATAATTATTGGCTCAGGAGAAACAAAAGAATTAAAAGTTTATCGTAATAATACTGTTGTTTCCTTATCGTTTGTTAGTTAGGAGGACATTTACAAATGACTAAAATTAAAAAAATCATTTTGCTCTTATTGATTATCGTTAGTGGTAGCACACTAGTGGGTTGCCAAACGACAATCAATCCAGAATATCTATATATAAACGTAAATCAAACGATTCGCTTACAAACTTCATTATCTGGAGAAATTGAATGGTCATCAGACAATGAGAATGTTGCTATTGTTGATGAAGAGGGTGTTATAACAGGTATCAATATTGGACTTGCAACTATCACTGCTCAAACTGGCAATCAAACAAGTAAAATTATCGTTTCAGTCGAAACAAAAAAACCAGAAGTAGAATTATTATTATCGGGAAAACAAAATTTGCTTGTGAATGAGTCAACAACATTAACTGCTAATCTACTCAATACAACAACAAACTCACCAATCTATTGGGAATCAAGCAACGAAGCAATTGCAACCATTGATGCAAACGGTGTTGTTAGAGGGGTTGCACCTGGCTTGGTTACCATTACTGCTTCCACCTATCAAGAAAAAACACTAACAAAGCATTTACTTATTCTTGTAAGCAAACCAGAAAATGATGGAGAAATTGCAAATAATGAAATTGACCATAAAACCTATGAGATTATTGGTGAACTTGATCTAACTGCTATCAATGACACAATAACAAATATCGTCGATACTGTTATGCCAGCTATTGTTGGTGTTAGTAATTATCAATTATATAGTCCATTCCCTGGTTCGCCTCAAGTTTCTCAATTGGAAAGTGTAGGAACCGGATTTATTATCAATCGTGAAAAGACCAATGGTGATATGTATCGCTATTATGTATTAACTAATTATCATGTTGTTCAAGATAAATATGAACTAAAAATTTTCTTTGGAGATCATGAAGATGAAATTTCTGCTGAATTCCCGGTTCAAGCCAATGCAAAAGCAGATCTTGCAGTCATCACTTTCTTATCTAATAAAAATATTACCCCACTTACTTTCGCAACAACCAATACTGTTACTGCTGGAGATTTCGTTATAGCAATTGGAAATCCAACTGGATATGACTTTTTCCGCTCTGTTACCTTTGGTATGGTTTCTTGTCCTGAGCGAAATCTATCGGGCGAAACTTCAATGTTTGTCCAACACGATGCTGCTATCAATCCTGGAAATAGTGGAGGACCTTTATTTGATTTAGATGGAAATGTTATCGGTGTAAATACAATTAAAATAGTTGATACTGATGTTGAGAATATTGGCTTTGCCATCGCTCTAACTACAATTAATGAATTTTTATCTAGTATTGTTAATTATCCAAGAAATTAAAAAGCCACTTCGGTGGCTTTTTTTATTCTTCTAATTGCTTTTTGGTTAATACTTTATTATTTGCTTCTTTACTTTTTAGTGTCAATGTTGCTAGTTTTTTTCCATAATCGATTGCTTGATGAAGTGTTTTATCATTTACAATTCCATAGATAATCCCCGATAACATGGCATCCCCTACTCCAGTAGCATTCACAATTTCATTACTGGCTATCTTTGCTACGGCAATCTTATCACTTTTTCCATTTTCTAAATAATAAATTTCTTTTTCTTTATCGGTGATAATGATATGATTAGCACCTTGCTTAATAAATTCTTTGATTAACTCTTTTTTAGATACTGATTTTCCAATAATCGCTTCTGCTTCTAGAACATTGCACTTCAGATAATTGATTTTTGAAACCTTATGAACCAATTTTTCCGCTTTTTTTGTCGATATTGCATCCATGATGATTGTTTTATCTTGATACTGATCTAGTAAATAATCTATGGTTTCACTCTCTAGATTGGTATCAATTATCAAATAATCATAACCATTAATCATAGAATCAATTGACTGAAGATACTCTTTGGAAATGGCTTTTATGCTTTCTTGGTCACATAAGGCTAATTCCATATCCCCTTCTTGATTGTGAATTGCCAGATAACCTCCAGTTTGAATCCCTTCTTTTTCAGGAATCACTACTCTTACTCCTAAATTATGCAATTCCTTCAACAAGATTTGTGATAGCGCATCGGTTCCAATTGTTGTGATAAATGTTACTGGTATTTCTAGTCGTGCTAAATTCTCACAAATATTTCGAGCAACACCGCCAAAAGAAACAGTTATTTCCCCGATATTAGAATCAAAAGGACGAATCCTCTCAAAACTTTTACCGAAATAATCAATATTAGATCCCCCAATGATTAGTATTTTTTTCATATTATTCTCCTATAATATTATCGGTATAATATTCTAAAATTTTTTCGTGTGTAAAATTTCGTAACAAAAACGCTTTACAAGCAATTAATGCAATTTCTTCTATCGTTACTTTCTTATCTTTTAATTCTGGCAAAGACAGTAGTAATGCTTCCTTTGGAA